>NZ_CP019980.1:3144482-3451930 GCF_002982115.1 Lysinibacillus sphaericus
GATTTTCGCTGGTGTTCCCTCCTCTGAAATCAATGCTATCGAACAAAAAATGCTTCTTAAAATGGCGGTTGTTGCCATCATTGCAGCAATTATCGCTGTCATTGCTGGAACATTGCTTGTGCGTAATATTGTTAAGCCTTTAAAGCGTTTAAATAGGCAGTTGGAAACCATTTCAGCTGGCGAAGGCGATTTAACGCAACAGTTAGTTGTAACAACGAAAGATGAAATCGGAGATCTTGCTACATCCTTTAATGCAATGCTTGCAACACTCCGAAAAATGATGCAACAAGTTGATGAAACAGCCAATGAAGTCTCGGCATCATCTGCTGAGCTTTCTGCAACAGCAGGCTCTACAACAAGAACAACGGAACAACTAACAGCCAATATGCAAGAATTAGCAAGCGGTGCAAGCACCCAAAAACAAAGCGCCAATGAAAATGCAGAAGCCATGCAGGATATTGCAGGCGGTATTCAGCTTGTAACGGAAACAAATATGGAAGTTTCATCTCAAGCTTCAGAAGCATTTGATACGGCGAAACATGGCGAAAAAACCGCACATGCTATGCAAACTCAAATGCATGCTATGACGGAAGCCGTCTTACAAAGCGTCAATTCAATCGTAGCATTGGATAAACACGCCAATACAATTGGAGACATTGTAGAGGTTATTCATGCTATAGCCGATCAAACAAACTTACTTGCTTTAAATGCATCTATAGAAGCTGCACGTGCTGGAGAACATGGCAAAGGCTTTGCTGTTGTAGCAGAGGAAGTTCGTAAATTAGCCGAGCAATCTAAAACATCTGCCGCTCAAATTACCGAGACTATTCATACAATGCAACAATTAGCAAAAGAAGCAAGCGACTATATGCAACAAAGTGAAAAAGAAGCCGCTTCAAGTGTAGAAATAGTGCGTACAACAAATAGCGCATTTGAGAACATTACAACAAAAGTAGCGGTAGTCACACATAAAATTCAGGAAGTTTCGGGTATTGCAGAGGAGCTATATGCACGTATTGAACAAGCCAATGCCTCTACCCAAATCATGGCTGAAATTGCGGTTGATGCACGCGAACAATCAAAAGTCGTGACCCAAATTGCCGAGACAAATCTTTACTCTATGGAAGACATTAATAACGCAGCTACAACACTTACAAAAAATGCCGAAACACTTCAAAACTTAATTCATCAGTTTAAATATTGAGGCCAAAAGATTGTTCATCGCGGGAACGCATGGACAATCTTTTTTATTCTCTAATCATGAACTTTCACCTTTTTGACAAACACCTTTACCAATGGGACAAGAAAGACAGATACTATCAATACCCTAAATAGCTGAAAAGCGGTCACAATAGTTACATTTGCATGTACAGAAGCGGCTATAATGCCCATTTGATCGAGTCCTCCTGGTACAATACTTAAAAATCCTGTACGGAAATCAAGGCTATACAAATGTTTCATCACAAAAGATAAAACATAAGCAGCACCGATAAAAAGACTTGCTGACGCAAAAGCATAAAATACATGCTTCTTTGATAAATGTAAATCTTCCTTTTTCAATAAAAGACCAATATAAATACCGATTACTAGCTGTGCTATATGCAGCAATGATAATGGCATCTTTGGCACAGCAACTTCTGCTATATTCAACCCCATTAATAAAAATACCGGTCCTAACATATAGCCCGTTGGAATTTTTACCTTTTGAGCAAGCCACCCGGCTAAGCCGCAAATAAGTAGTAAAGTTAGCAACTGCCAAGAAAAGACTCCATCTACCGTGACAAGATTTTCACCAGTGCCTGTCACCATTAATGGCACAAAGCCAACGATTAAAAGGACTCGCAATACCTGATAAAACGTAATGACAGCCATATTCATATTGCCTTGCTCCTCGGCAAATGCAATAATTTGTGTCATGCCTCCTGGTACACAACATGTGAGCGCAGTGGAAAAATCTAAATCCGTACGCCTTGCAACTAAAAAACTGATGGCAAAAAATAAAATAGTAAAAATTATATTTAGCACAATTATACTGCCTAAAAACTGTTGAATATCCTGAATGGCTTCTTTAGTAAAAGCAAATCCAATGGAGTAGCCCGCCACGACTAATCCAATATTGCGGAAATAACGATGCCATCGCAACTGTATGTTTGTAAATAACTGCACGCAAAGTACAGCGGCAATAGCCCCTAACAACCACGGCATCGGAATATGTAAAAGTTGAAATAAAAGCGCTCCTAACAACCCTATACATAGTGTTAGGAACATCTGCTTATAAAATGTAAACATTGCTAGCAACCCCTCAAGAATGAATAGTTCTATTATGACGTGAACATCCCCAATTTACTACTCATGCCTTTTACTCAACGTGCCTGTCACCAAAACAATTTTGAATATTCAAAAAATATAAATGCAATGGAAATAATTAATGTTAGTTGCCGTTATTGTATAAAACAAACCTGTTAGTCATTAATTTTTACCACTTGTTAAACATTTAGCCTTCGTTAAAAATTTCTATGCTACATTAATATTAAGCTGATTCAGTACATAAATGCCTTTTTCTTTTACGGGAGATGA
Organism: Lysinibacillus sphaericus; assembly: GCF_002982115.1. GTDB lineage: Bacteria > Bacillota > Bacilli > Bacillales_A > Planococcaceae > Lysinibacillus > Lysinibacillus sphaericus. The sequence goes on from NZ_CP019980.1 coordinate 3,147,060, forward strand.
GGTAATACGATTACCAAAGGAGGCCTCCAATGAAAATTCATTTAACCATTAATAGTGCGCTAGAAGAAACAGAGATTCATATACATGCCAAAGAATACAACGAACATATTGAAAAATTAATGAAGCAATTACAAGCAGTCCAAACAACCATGCTTGATGGCTATTTACAACAGGAAATTCATCTAATCAAAATCACAGATATTTATTCGGTTTATGCTGAAGGGGCAAAAGTTTTTTTGCAGACAGAGGAGCAAGAATTTGAGTCCAAACGCAAGTTATATGAGCTAGAAGCCCAATTAGCAAAAGACTTTGCAAGAGTTAGCAAATCGACGCTCGTCAATATCAATAAAATTTCATCTATTCAAATGGGTAAAATTGGCGCAACAGAGTTACTGCTTGAAAATGATGTATCCATTCATGTTAGCCGAAAATATTTAAAAGAATTAAAACGCCAATTAGGTATAGGGAGGGAATTATAATATGAAAATATTACGCATGATGATAATTGGACTACTGATTTCCCTAAGCTCATCCTACATTTTAGTAACAATAAGTGTTATGTCGAATCATTCAACAATAGTAGGAGCAGAACTTTTCGAACAAATAATCATAGCCGCCATACTTGGCGTTGTAATAGGTTCACTATCCCTCATCTTTGAAATAGAACGTTTAGCATTTTCTATTCAGCTCATTGCACATTTTATTGCTGTGACATGTTGCGTAATGATTGCTGGTAATTTTGGGCATTGGTTTGAGCACTCGAGCATACTGTATGTGCTTGTAGCGGAAATTATCATTTACTCCATCGTATGGTGCATTTTATATGTACTGCAAAAAAACGATATTGAAGAAATCAATAATCAAATCCAAAAAAGAAAGGAATAGACGAATATGACATTTGCCATTCAAGTTGACCACTTACAAAAGCACTATGGCGAGCATTTAGCTGTAAAAGGAATTTCTTTCAAGGTGGAGCAGGGCTCCCTCTTTGCATTTTTAGGTGCTAATGGCGCCGGTAAATCGACGACCATCGAAATTTTATGTACACTACTACAAAAATCTAGTGGTACCGTTACGATTAACGGTTATACACTTGATGATAAATCACATAATGCAAAAATACGCAAATCTATCGGCGTTGTTTTTCAGCAAAGCCTCCTAGATGACCGATTAACCGTTCGAGAAAATATCCTGCACCGTGGCAAAACATATGGCTTATCGAAAGCACAGCTGACAAAAAATTATCAATTCGTCTCAACCTATTTACATTTAGATGATATTGAACTGCAAAAATACGGGACATTATCAGGCGGCCAAAAAAGACGCGCGGATATCGCTCGGGCACTTATTCATCGGCCACAAATTTTATTTTTAGACGAGCCTACAACTGGTCTCGACCCCCAAACACGCCAATTTGTTTGGCAAGCAATCAAACAACTTCAGGCTGAAACAAATATGACCGTATTTTTAACTACGCACTATATGGAAGAAGCTGCCGTGGCGCATCAGGTGATTGTCTTAAAACAAGGTCGTATTGTCGCTGAAGGAACCCCTGATGCCTTAAAAACAAAATATGCCTACGACCAGATGGCACTTGTATTTCATGATCGTTCATTAGGGCTGAAGTGGCTTAAGGAAAATACCTTACCGTACACAGAAAAGCTAGGCATTTTCTATGTTCGAGTTAGCTCTACACTGACAGCACTTACACTTTTAAAAAGTGCCGAGCCCCTATTAGCCTCTTTTGAAGTTATGAAGGGCACGATGGATGATGTCTTTCTTCATATCATGGCACAAGGAGATGGTACAAATGGAAGCAATGATAAGCTTAATACAGCGCAATAGTAAAGTTTTTAGAAGAGATAAAACCCAAGTCTTTTTCTCTCTGCTTTCCGTCATTATTGTGATTGTTCTTTACGCGATTTTTCTCCAAAAAATGCAGGTGGATGCGATTGAGCAAGTAACAGAGGCTACTCCTGAGTTGATTACAATGGTCAATGAATGGCTTGTTGCTGGTCTATTATCAATGATGGCGGTTACGACAACTTTAGGTGCATTTGCCATTGCGGTGCGCGATATGGAGTCAAAAGCAACTGCAGATTTTCTCACAGCTCCTATTTCTCGTGCAACGATTCACATGAGCTATGTATTGAACGCTTTTATTATCGGTTGTCTGTTCTCCTTCGTAGCGCTAATAGGCTGTGAGATTTTCATTGTATCAACTGGCGGAGAGCTACTTAGTTTTAGCGCCTTCATCAACGTGATTGGCATACTTTTATTATCCGTATTCCTTGCGAGCGTATTTAATATGTTTCTTGTATTATTTGTTAGCACGCAAAATGCCTTTTCTACATTAAGTACAATCGTTGGTACAGTACTCGGTTTTTTATGTGGTGTTTATGTCCCTGTTGGCGTCCTCCCTAGCTTTGCTCAACAACTAATCATGTATTTTCCAATTAGTCATACTACATTACTATTGCGAAATGCCTTTATGGAAAGCTCGATTGCGAAAGTTTTTGATGGCGTTCCGACGGAGCATGTGGAAAGCTATAAGCTGAATTATGGTATTACTTATGAGCTAAATGGCCATGCTGTTAGCCTAACTACAAGTTATATAATTATTTTAATAACTATTGTTCTCCTTGCTCTATTATCAATTATTATTTTCAAAAAGAAAAATCACTAGGTTTCATTTAAGATACACATCGGCGATAAATGCGGTGTGTATTTTTTATTGCTTTTTAACAAACGTTTTGTTATTTTAAATATAAATAAGCAAACAAAAATTAAATACGTTTGTTTTTTAAAGGAGGTTCCATATGGATCTAAACCAATTATTTTGGCAGGCTTCTATCGAGGACATTAAACAAGGCTACACAGATGAAGATACACACTACACTTGCCTTCTTTGTGGAGAGAAAATTGAAAAAGGGATTATATATCCACATGAAAATGTCCTGTATGAAGCAAAAAAATTTATGCAACATCATATTTCGGCTGCACACCAATCTGTTTTTCACTACTTAAATGGATTAAATAAAAAAATGACAGGCTTAACGGACCATCAAAGTCACATTTTGCGTTTATTTTACGAAGGTAAAACCGATCAGGCCATTAAAGAAGAGCTTGCCATTGGCAGTGCCACAACGATTCGTCACCACCGTTTTGCCTTAAAAGAAAAAGAACGTCAGGCTAAAACATTTCTTGCCATGATGGAACTATTAAAAGAACAAGGTCAAAAGGAAGAACCTTTTGTCCCTATTCACAAAACAGCTACGATGGTGGATGATCGCTATAACATCACCTTGGCCGAAGAACAACAGCTACTGGCTAAATACTTCCCTCATGGCATTGGGCAGGAGCTTGTCCGCTTTCCAAAACGAGAAAAACATAAAATTGTTGTGCTCCGTGCCATTACAAAGCTTCTTGATGAGTCAACACACTATACAGAAAAGGAACTTAATGCAATTATCCAGCCGATGTATGAGGATTATGTACAAATTCGTCGCTATTTAATTCAATATGGATTTATGGATCGTCAGGATGATGGTAGTGCATATTGGGTAAAAAAATAAGAAAGTAGGGTTATGAATGGACCACAAAAAAGAATTAAAAGAACTTTATAAAGAAATGAAAATTGAAGCAGGCGTTTTTACCATGACGAACAAACAAAATGGCAAAGTGTTTGTTGGTAGCTTCAATAACTTAAAGCGCCTAAATGGCTTTCAGTTTATGCTAAAGACAAATACGTATACAAATAAAGCGTTACAAGCAGATTACAATACATTTGGTACGGATGCCTTTCAGCTCGAAGTAGTGGAGTATTTGAAGCAGAAAGAAGAGGGATTTTTTGATGCCAAAAAAGAACTCGAAAAGCTTGAACAAAAATGGCTTGAAGAGCTACAACCTTATGGTGAACAAGGCTATAACTCTTGAGAATTGTTTGCGTGACTGGCACTCAAATGCCTATTTCCTGTTGTGCTTTTTTTGTTAGCTTTTCGAATACGAGCTCGTAGGAATGCTGAATTAAATGTTCAAGTAACTCGTTCGGTATATTGGCATCTAAATAAATAGAATTCCAGTGTGTTTTGTTCATATAGTACCCTGGAATAATGCCTTCATAGGATTCTCTTAATTCTTCTGCACGACTAGGTGCACATTTTAACGTAATAATCGGCTTTCTCGTTGCATCCCCGCCCATCATGGCAAACATTTTGCCACCGATATGATAGCGATCAGCCTGCCATTCGTCCTTGTAATCATGCGTTGTGCCACGAAGTTTTAAACAATACGAATGAATGCTATCTTTTTGCATATTTACTCCTTTCTTCAACAAAAATTTAAAAACACACGTTCGATTATATTATAATCAATTACGTGTGTTTTTAAAATACATTTTTTGCAAATGATTGAACTTTCCTATCATTTGGAACCGCGGTCAAACATACCAATCACTTCTGTTGTTTGCAAAATATTCACAAACGCTTTTGCATCTGCTTCTTTTATTAGGCTTTTCACTTCAGCAAGCTGATAACGTGTAATGACGGTAATCAGCACTTTTCGCCCTTCTCCTGAATAGCCACCTTTCGCATCCATCATCGTAATCCCTCGATGCAGCCTAGCTAACAGTTGTTGTTTCACATCTTCACCGTTGCTAGTAATAATCATTAGCGTCAGTTTAATATTACTCGTATGGATGGTATCAACAACTTTTCCAGTGGCATATATCGAAACGAGCGTCAGCAAAGCGGCATCCCAACTAAAAACAAAACCTGAAATCGCTACTACGACCCCGTTCATAGCTGAAATAAGTACCCCCAGTGGAAAATCCCTTTTGCGACTCAACAACATCGCAATAATATCAAAGCCACCTGAGGAGCCAGATGCGCGAAAAATCAAACCTACACAAAGGCCCACAATAACCCCACCAAATAAGGAAGCTAAAATCGGTTCCTGTGTTGCCTTATAAATCGGAATAATTAACAAGGCGATAGACATCACCGCAACTGAAAGAATTGTATAAGCAATAAAACGTTTCCCTAACTTCATTACACCTAATATAAGCAAGGGCAAGTTTAATAAAAGATTTAACACACCTGTATTCAACGGCGTTACGATGCCAAGCATAATGGCAATCCCACTTAATCCACCACTTAAAATCTCATGCGGTATTAATAAAAAATTATAAGCAAATGCCATTAAAATGGATGCAAGCGTTATAATAACAATATTGCGCATAAACTCCCCTACCATTCTAAAACGAACAAATTTTGATCAACTTATCGTTAGAATACCCAATTTATTCGTCTGAAAAACCTCGGCAATTGTGGATTATTAAACTTCCATCATTACCTCGTTTTTTTCTGTTCTTCTTTTATCGGCTTTTCTTTGATTGGTTTTTCGGTTTCCGCTACTTTCATAATGCGGTCAAGCATGGTTGGATGCGTATAGCGGAACCATTTCACAAGAAGCGGTGGGTTCACTTCACTTAATCCTGATATGGTAAGCTTTTGGAATGCCGTTACAGCTGCCTGACGATCGTCCATCATTGATATGGCATATTGATCGGCTCGCGTTTCCTGATATCTTGATATAAAATTCGATAAAGGGCTCGAAGCAAATAATAAAAAGGATGTAATAAGTAAAAATAGTGGCAAAGAATTGATGTCACTTATTTTTGTAATTTTTAATGCATGTCCGTAACGGGCTATTACCCACCGCATAATTTTCGCTGTTATCCAAAGCCCGACTAAGGTCATTAATAAATAACCCGCAATGCCAAAGTAAATATGTTTCTCAACATAATGCCCCATCTCATGTGCCATAATAAATAAAATTTCATTATCTGTTAAACGATTTAACGTCGTATCCCACAGCACAATTCGTGAATTACTACCAATACCCGTCACATAAGCATTTAATGCATTGGTCTTTTGAGCCATATTCACTTCATACACATGCTCTGCCGGAATATCCGCTTGTTCTGCTATTGCTAATATTTTCGTTTCTAGCTCCTTGTTTTTTAGCGGATAAAAATCATTGTATAACGGATCAATTACAACGGGCTGAATAAACATTACAAAAATTGTAAAGGGAATCGTTAATATCCACGCATATAGCCACCATCTCTTGGCACTCTTTTTCATAAGCCAATAAAGAACGGATACGATAATAAAAGTCATGCCAAAGTTAACCCAAAAATCAATGACACCATCACGCATCCAAGACGGAAAAGCTTGAGTGCTAATGCCATAGCTTTTACTTAAATAGTAACGATAGTATTCAATTGGGAAAAGGACTACATACAACAAAAACGATAATAAAAATAAATAGGCAGCATTTTGTAACGGCTTCCTTTTCGTTTGGGACGTCGAAACTTTTTCAAAATAGCGAGAAACACCCATTAACAAAATCACAATATAAGCAAGCCATTCAAATGGTGTTACTACAAAAAATAAGAAATTTCGTATCTTCGAATATTCCAGACTTAAGTTTAGTTCTTTTTCAGACATAAACATAACTGGGTCCGCAACGGAGCCTTGAAACGCTCGCGGTATTGTGCCACCACCACTATGAAATATATACCAATACATGCCCAGAACGTAGGCACCAAATATTAGTAGTGCCACAACTCCCATTTTTTTCGCTATGTTATTTCCCCCTTACTCCACACAAAGTTCGTCCTATAGTAAGTGTAAGCTAAATTAAAAAAGTTAGAACAAAGTTTATAGGTTTTATTTTCACGCTTTGACCAATTCACTCCATAGTCAACACGATATTTATTACCTACTAGGCTGTTCCTTATCCATACTTACTTTAAAGCCGTAAATTAACAAAAAAATCCCGTGAACGTATCACGAAATTTTTTTATTATCCGTATTTAACAATATTATTGCAGGTCCTCGTTCTTCGCGGGTATTTGTCTTTGTTCCGCGGGTAAAACCTCTCACTTCGCGAGTATTTTACCTTGTTCCGCGGGTAAACTCTCACTTCGCCGGTATTTTACCTTGTTCCGCGGGTAAACCTCTCCACTCCGCGAGTATTTCACTTTGTTCCGCGGGTAAAACCTCTTACTTCGCGGGTATTTTACCTTGTTCCGCGGGTAAACTCTCACTTCGCGGGTATTTCACCTTGTTCCGCGGGTAAAACCTCTTACTTCGCGGGTATTTTACCTTGTTCCGCGGGTAAACTCTCACTTCGCGGGTATTTTACCTTGTTCCGCGGGTAAAACCTCTCACTTCGCCGGTATTTCACCTTGTTCCGCGGGTAAAACCTCTTACTTCGCGGGTATTTCACTTTGTTCCGCGGGTAAAACCTCTCACTTCGCGGGTATTTTACCTTGTTCCGCGGGTAAAACCTCTCACTTCGCGGGTATTCTTATTGCTCCATTACAAAGGCTGTTTTTCCACGCTGATCCGCACTAAGATATCCAACTGCTGCTAGCTGATCATGCCATACTTGCTCAATTACTGCAGCTTTTGTGGCGTCGTCTTCTTTAGTAGATAGTTCTATCATAACATCCCCTTGATAATGCCAAACCTCGATATCAGCCTCATAGCCTGCATAACTTCCTTTATAGGTTGTTGCATTGGCAGGCCCATACACGATGGCTTGCGATAACGTGTTGTTATACCATGTTGCCGAATCCCAATTTAAAATTTTCTTTGGAACATTATCTAAAATCATTTTTTTCGCAGCATTTTCATCCACTGCATCGAAAGAAACTTTAGTCGTTGCTTTTAACGATTCTTTGCGACTAATTGTAAATGTACGATTTCCCCCCTTAATATCCATTTCAAACTTATAGTTAGATTCATCCCCTGTAAAGCCGTGGCTTTTGGTGATTGCTAGTGCTTCGTCAAGCGGTGTATTCAGAAATCTCTTTTTATACGTAATATCGATTTTCGTGCTATCTTTATAGACACGTAAACGGTTGTTATAGTCTGCATTTAAAAAATTTTTATTATTTGTATCGAAATAGTAAATCTTTACTTCATCTTTTTTCGTTGCTGCAAAAAGTTTTAAAATGGCTGATTCATTAAATAAATCCGTTCGCAAATTATATTTAATCTCATGGCTAGGCTCCAATGCTGCTTTCGCTTGTACTGTATTCAATAGGCCAAGCGTGCCCAGTACCATGGCCATTACGACCAATTTCAGTGCAACTCTTTTAAAATGATTCATCCTATATCCGCCTCTTTTCCGATTAAAGTTAATAGTGTTGTTTCTTCATTTGTAAAATGGCTGTGAAAATAAATGGTTTTCTCAGCATTTATGTGCTTGGACAGGGCAATAATATCCTCATAATCCGGATGTGTTTTGTAAAAAAACTGTTTTACTTGTTGGGGTGCTAATGGTTGAGTATAACTAGCTTTATTCAAATATCCTGTAAAGATAACAATTGCTGATGGACTATTTTTGAGTAGTTGCGATATTGTTGCTTCCTCTCGCTCTGGAACAAAATAAATTGCATTCTCCTCCACAGTCTTCTCTTGTAAACATTCACTTCTAAACAACGGCAATATCGGAGTAGGTACCACATTTTCAGGTGCTGCATAGTAATCTTCAAACAATGGGAACAACTGATGATCAATACACACTTTTCTTGTACTATGCGCAAAAAGATAAATTGCAATATCAGCCGTTTTGCCTGAAAAGGACGAAGGGAAAATAATCGGTCTACTAGCGTTCGTACAAATAAACTCCACTATTTGTTGCAATACTTCTTCGTTCTTAATGGTCTTTTCAACATGCCCACTATCGATAAACGCGACGTTATACTTCCCACAATCCTCATACGGAAGATTCGCCTTTAATAGATAGGAATCTAAAACATAGTCTCCCGAAAAAAATATCACCTCCCCCAAAAATCGAATGCTGTACCAAACACTTCCTATTAGATGCCCACTAAAACCCCATTGAAAAGAAAGATGCTGATTAATATGTAACCAATAACCAATCGATTCTGGTGAAAAGGTTTGAATGTTTGGATAAGCGTGTTTTAATTGTTTTGCTGTCATCTCACTCATAATTAGTTGACCATTGTAACCCCACTGTTCCAGTAAAGGAAGCGCGCCGACATGATCAATATGCGAATGAGAAATAAACACAGCATCAAGTTTTGCCACATGAGCGGGAGTTAAGGTTGGCATCGTTTTTTCCCGATTATTCATGACACCACAATCAAGTAATATCGCTCGTCCGTCCTTTTCGAGATAAAAGCAATTTCGTCCGTACTCTCCAACCCCTCCTAAAATCTCTACATTAAGCACGTACATGTCCTCCCCATCTTTGAAGCCAATTTAATAGGAACATAAAAACAACGGTCATCGCGACTGTAATAACTGCAACAGCCATTCCTATCCCAACATTGCCTTGTTCAAATTGGCTGTAAATAAATGTTGCGCCTGTCTCAACTGAAGGAGGCAAAATAAGGAGACCCGCGACTAGTTCGCGCATTGAAATAATAAATGTCATCATCATACCAGCAAGTATTCCTTGCATTAGCAGGGGGATGATGATAGCTCGATACACGTCCCAACTATTGCGTCCAAAAATCGCAGCTGATTGGAAAATAGATTGATCTAGCTGTGATAGTGAGGATTTTGTATATTGCACAGCGTAGGGTAAGAACAGCACACAATAAGTCACAACAACCATCGCCTTTGTATTGTAAATGGTTGCTGGTAACCATGGGGCATTCCAAAACATAATTAAGCCGACAACAAAGACGATACCAGGAATAATATTCGGCATTAGACTAAAGAAATCTAATAGTTGTTGCTTTTTCGTTTCTCCCTTTTTAATGTAAAGGGCAATAAATAAACCAATTATCGCTGTAATCACTGCTGTAAGTATTGAAAAAACAACGCTATTTAAAAATGCCGTTAAGCCAGCGCTACCACTAGTAAAGACAGCCTGATAAGACGCTAATGTGAAATTGCCTGCACGTAAACCGTCTCCCCTTACTTTTTGTAGCGAGGTTACAATTATTGAAAAGTAAGGAATACCGATTGCAAACAATAATACAAAACCTACATAAAACCATGATCCCAATTGGATAAACCATTTATCTTTTATTTCACGTGCAGCGGGCGTTTTTCCTGAAAGTACGCTATATGTAAACTTTCGTCCGATAAGATTTTGAAAATACCAGATAATAAGACATACGGAAAGCAAAAATACAGAAAGCGATGTAGCCATTCGAATATCTACTGGCCACCTTGAAAGATAAGCATGAATTTCTGTCGTAAAAACATGAAAACCGATACGGCTTCCAAACGTAGCAGGCGTCCCGAATTCCGCTAGCGTTTTAATGAAAATTAACAATACCCCAAGAACATAACTAGAAATAAGTAACGGCAGTATTACTTGTAGCCAGTTGCGCAAAGAGCTACGTCCGAAAATAAGTGCAGCATCCAAAAAGGAACCATTTATTCTAAGCAACGTATTTTTCAGCATTAAGTATAGAAAAGGAAATAGATGTAGACTCATAACCATGACCATGCCAAATAAAGAAAAAAAGGCATCAGACAACCAAGCTGTGCCTGGCACTAGTTGCTGTAAAAATCCATTATTTTGCATAAATAATATCCATCCCATGGAACCGATATAAGGGGGTGTCATAAAAGGAATCGTTAGGACAATATCTAGCCAATCATATTTTTGTAAAGTTGTTTTCGTGCGAATGAATGCCATAGGCAATGCTAATATCGTCGTACCTAAAATAACCAATACACCTAATAATAATGAGTTGCCCAAAGTCTGCCATAATCTTTCATTAGCAAACATGCTACTAAATTGTGAAACATCAACTAGACCATCATGGACAAATGTATAATACATAATGGCTATTAATGGTGCGATCGCAAACGTTGCGACAATCGTCAATAACAAGCCAAAACTTCGTCTGCTTTCCATTATCATGTTGCGTTATTCCTTTCAAAGAACTTTATTTTCTAAAAATTCGCAATAGTCAGTATTAAGAAGTTATGACTGACCAATAGCGAATTTTACACACGCAGGATGATTGCATCATCTAGAAGGAAGCTTGCAACTTAACGAAAAATATCATTGAACTTCGTTAAAATATCAAGTTGCTTTGCTTCTGAACCTTTCCAGCTCACATTTAACTGTGGGATTTCATCCAATGCTGCGCGATCTTTTACAGCTATATCATGATTGCCAGGTAGTAGATAAGCATCTGCCACTAGTTTTTGTCCTTCATCTGAAAGTAAAAAATTCACATAGGCCTGCGCACCTTCCACATTTTTAGCATCTTTCATAATGCCTACTGCTCGCGGACTAACAACCGTTCCACTCTTCGGATAAACAATTTCTACTGGTTCCCCACTCGCTTTCGCTTTATACGCCATATAGTCAACACCTGAAATGGTTGCATTTTTATCACCTGTAATAACAGCATCCAATGCTTCCTTATTGGCTCCATTCACTTGTAGTCCATTGTTTTTCCATGCTTGGATTGTATCCCATGCCGATTTTTCCGCTTCTGTATAACCGTAAATAAAATCAACAGCAGATCCAGACAAACTTGGATCAGGAATATTTATTTTACCTTGCCACTGTGCTTTAGCTAAATCTGTCCATTCGCTTGGTATGTCTTTCGTATTTTTCGTATTGTAGGCAATGCCTAATGCCGATGCGCTATAGCCATAGTAATAGCCTTCTGCATCTGACCAATCGGGGTTCATTTTACTAGCATTTTCAGCTTCTTTGTAACTTTGTAATTGGTTGGCTTCCTTTAATCCATCCATTGATGCAATAGAAGCTAGCACAACGACATCTGCGACCGGATTATTTTTCTCTGCTTCTAAACGCGATAAAATTTTGCCCGTTGTCCCTTGGAACATCTCTACTTTCATGCCCGTTTTTTCTTCAAAAGCTTGTTGAATATTTGCTGCCAAGCCATCAGGACCAGCAGAATAGACGGTTAGTGTTTGCACTTCATTTGGCTTTGCACTGGCTGCATCATTCTTCACACTGTCAGTCGACTTAGTAGCGTTGCACCCTGCTAATGTTAATGCCACAAGAAAGCTCGCTGTTGCTAATAATTTGAAACGTTTTTTCACTGTAAACCCTCCAATTGATAGATTTGTTTAGTATCCACAAAAACTTCCAGTTGCTGTCCGTGTTCAAGCGGTACAGCTTCATAAAAGCTCCATTGCTTCCCTTCAACTTGCGCATGTACTAAATAGCGATCACCAACAAAAGTACTTTTCACAATCATTGCCTGTTTCGCAATGCTTCCAGGATAGTGTTGTCTCGATACTCCCTCTGGACGTACAATTCGATTCCCTTTACCGAACCAATTGACCTTCCCTATAAAATCCGCTACATAAGGTGTTGCCGGCGTATGATAAATTTCCTCAGGTGATCCAACCTGCGCAATTTTACCTGATTCCATCACAATTATTTGATCCGACATCGTCATAGCTTCTGTTTGATCATGTGTTACAAAAATAGCTTGGCAATCCAGTTCATGAATAATATGCATAATTTCATCCTGCATTTTTTCTCTAAGTACGGCATCTAACGCTGATAATGGTTCATCAAATAAAATTAACTTTGGATTCGTTGCCAATGCCCTTGCCAATGCAACTCGTTGTTGTTGGCCTCCCGATAATTGTCCCGGCTTACGTTTTTCATATCCTTCCATCTTCACTAACCGCATCACATATGCTACTCGCTCTGGTATTTCTTCTTTTGGCATCATTCCTTTTAAGCCGAATGCGATGTTTTGGAAAATGGTCATATGAGGCCATAATGCGAAATCTTGAAAGACCATGGCAATATTGCGTTTATTTGGTTTAACATTTTTGTGAAGCTTAGACGAATAAATAATTGTGTCATCGAATGCAATTTCACCATTTGTTGGCTTTTCAAGACCAGCTAGTATTTTCAATAATGTCGTTTTCCCACAGCCCGATTGTCCTAAAATTGTAATGAACTTACTATCTAATTCCACATTAATGGGCCATAACGCTTGTGCCTGTCCATATTTTTTCTCTAAGTTCGTTATTGAGATTTTCATGGTATCCTCCTCGTCTATCTCTACTATAGTTTCCAGATATTTAGAAAATATTAACCTACTATTAATATGTCGTTAAAAAAAGTCTAATAAACTTAAGGAAATGCAATACTTTTTCGAATTTCCTTTAGGAGGCTAAAATGAATCATCTGAAATTACAGGCATTTTGTTTACTCGTCGATTTTAAAAAATTAGCTCCTGTCGCTAAAGAGCTAGGTATTACGCCGCCTACGGTGTCCTTTCATATTCGCTCGATTGAAGAAGAGTACGGGATACGTTTGTTTCGCACAAATGCGGGTGGCTATCGTTTAACAGAAGCTGGAGAGGGGCTCTATCACTACGCAAGACAAATCGTCCAACTACAAAACGATATGAATCGTTTCATTGAAAATCTATTAGCAGGCAATATTGGCTCCATTCGATTAGGTGCAAGTGCCCTACCTGCGCATATTTATATGCCTGAAATTATTAATCAAATTTCCACTGCATATCCTGACATCCGTATATCCTTAGAGGTTAAAACAGCACCTGAAATTGAAAAAATGGTAGCCCTGCAAGAACTAGATTTTGGGTTAATTATGGAAACAAAGCAAGAAAACAAAGCATTAATCTATGAAACAATTGGTGAAGATTCGCTTGTTTTAGCTCTAAGCCCTCGTCACGAGCTGGCAGCAAAAAAGGACATCTCGCAATCCGATGTCCTTAAAAACAAAGTATTATTACATACTTCCTCTAGTTCAACCAATCATTTTATCGAAAAATGGTTGGACCCTTTCCAACCAGCATTTAATACCATTGAACTCGATTCTGTAAGTACGATAAAAAAAATGCTGACGTTTGGTAAAACCATTGCTTTTCTTTCCGTTTCCCTTATCGAGGACGAACTGCAATCTGGCTTATTAATCAAAAAAGATTTAAATGATATTACGCTAAAACGGAAAATCCAACTAGTTTACCCGCAATCTAGACTAGACAATCAAATTGATGTATTTGTCAAAAAAGTGATTTACGATTTAGCACAAAAAATCAAAACATAATCATCTTCAAGCAATGAGTCTCACAGCATCAACCAACTGTGAGCTCTCCCTCATCTATCTGCACAAAATAACTTTCAACTTACTCCCTTTTTCAACATATTTACTAAAAAAATTCAGTAATCTGACATAATTACATAGCAACCATTAATAACATGGATAGAAGACATGTTGTGCTCTAACGAAAGGAGGAATGACAAGTTGCTTACCGAATTGCTTCAGAGTGAGACTATCCAAATCACAAACGAAGTAGCAAACTGGCAGGATGCTATACGCATTGCTGCATCACCACTCTTACAGCAAAACAAAATAGAAAAGCGCTATATCCAAGCCATGATCGATTCCATCGAACATCACGGTCCCTATGTTGTACTTACACCTAAAGTAGCAATTCCACATGCGCGGCCATCTGACGGGGTAAACGAATTATCAATGAGTTTATTAGTTTTACAAAAACCTGTATATTTCGGACCCGATAAACCTGTGTATGTAATCATTATTTTAGCAGCGACAGATCATACAACCCATTTACAGGCATTAGTCGATTTAACACAAGTCTTACAAGAACCTAGCCAAATCGATAACATTATCGGATGTAAGCGTGCAAAATGCGTCATGGATAAAATCAAACAATATGCAACAAAGGAGCAATTATAAATGAAAATTTTAGTCGTTTGTGGAAATGGCTTAGGCAGTAGCTTCATGATGGAACTGACTATCAAAAAAGCATTGCTAGAACTCAGCAAAGAAGCAGAGGTAACGCATACTGATTTAACATCTGCAACTTCTGAAAAGGCTGATATTTATATTGGTGCAGGAGATATCGTCGACCAACTAGATAATGGTGTGCGAAAAATTGTGCGAATCGTCAATATGATGAGTATCCCAGAAATCAAAGGAAAACTTGCCCCACTATTGTAATGGACAATATGATGTGCAGTTGTAACGCTTACGTTGCTTTTAAAATTGGATAAGATGAGGTGTTGGTATGTTAGATGTTATGATGAATGACATTTTAGGTACACCAGCAATACTAGTCGGCCTATTTGCGCTTGTCGGCTTATTAATCCAAAAGAAATCTGCTTCAACCGTTCTTTCAGGGACGTTAAAAACTATTATGGGCTTTGTCATTTTAGGTGCCGGTGCAGCTGTTTTAATTGGTTCTTTAACTCACTTTAGCAAAATGTTCGATCATGCCTTTCAGGTACAAGGGGTTATCCCCAATAATGAAGCCATTGTTGCTGTGGCACAAACGACATTTGGCACATCCACAGCCTTGATTATGGTATTCGGGATGGTAATGAATCTTTTGCTAGCGCGATTTACGCCTTTAAAATATATTTTTTTAACTGGTCATCATACATTATTTATGGCGTGTTTAATCGCAGCTTCCCTCTCTGTTGGGGGGATGAGTGGCGCCCCTCTCATTATTTTTGGTTCTATATTGTTAGGTTTATGTATGGTGATTTTCCCTGCCATTTTACAACCTACCGTGCGTCAAATAACAGGAAATAATGACTTTGCAGTTGGGCATTTTGGCAGCATTGGCTACTATGTATCTGCTAAAATTGGTCAACTATTTGGCAACAAAGCCAAGTCGACTGAAGCAATAGCAGTGCCTAAATCACTTGGATTTTTAAGAGATACATCCGTTGCCATTTCCTTAACAATGAGCTTATTTTTCATTGTTGTCGCTTTATTCGCAGGTCGTTCTTATATTGAAGCGCAATTATCCGGGGGATCGAACTTCATTGTTTTCGCGATTATCCAAGCGATTACCTTTGCAGCGGGGGTCTATATTATCCTTGCGGGTGTTCGTATGCTGATTGCAGAAATTATTCCTGCATTTAAAGGGATTGCTGATAAGCTCGTACCAAACGCTAAACCTGCTTTAGATTGCCCGACAATTTTCCCCTTCGCACCGAATGCCGTTATTATCGGTTTCCTCTTTAGCTTTTTAGCTGGCTTATTGTCCATGTTTGCCCTGCCGCTGATCGGGCTTAAAGTTATTGTTCCTGGCCTAGTGCCACATTTTTTTACAGGTGCTGCGGCAGGTGTTTTCGGTAATGCAACGGGTGGTCGTATTGGCTCCATGGCAGGTGCATTTGCTAACGGGATAATCATTAGCTTTATTCCAGCGATTCTCCTTATCTTTATGGGTGATATCGGCTACGAAGGAACAACATTTGGTGATTCTGACTTTGGCATCGTAGGCATTATTATTATTAATATTTTAAAATTATTTGGTGCGGTGTAAGCACATCACTTCATATTTATAAACTCGTTCTAACATGCAGAACGAGTTTTTAAATTGTCAGAATTGTTCGGGTGACTGGCACGACTATCTTTTTTACTTGGCACTGATTATAATTAGTTATGTCTTGTTATAACGAGTTATAAAAGGAGTAAAATCAGTGAAAAACTTTTATCGTTTATTTGCGACACTGGCTCTACTAGTAGGTCTATTAGTAGCTTGTGGTAACCAAGAAAAAGGAGGGACTGCAAACGAACCTGTTGAATTAACAATTTCTGCGGCAGCTAGTTTACAGGATGCCTTAGAAGAACTTAAAACAACGTATGAAAAAGAACACGATTCGGTCAATATCCTCTATAACTTTGGCGGCTCTGGTGCATTGCAACAACAAATTTTACAAGGTGCACCGGTGGATTTATTCTTTTCAGCAGCGAAAGATAAATTCGACGCCCTAGTAGAAAAAGAAATGATTGAACAACAGCAAGGAACAGATCTTTTAGCTAATGAGTTAGTATTAATCGTTCCTAAAAACAACGAAAAGCAAATCCATTCCTTTGACGATTTACTTCAAGCAGGAAAAATTGCGCTTGGCACACCCGAAACGGTTCCTGCTGGGCAGTATGGCGTCGACACATTAAAAAGCATGCAGCTTTGGGAATCACTTGCATCTAAAATGGTATATACAAAAGATGTGCGTCAAGTACTTACTTATACTGAAAGCGAAAATGTAGATGCTGGCATCGTTTATAAAACAGATGCCCTCGTCTCTGATAAAGTCGATGTCATTGCGACTGCCGATGATGCGACCCATGCACCGATTATTTATCCTGTAGGCGTCCTAAAAGCGAGTAAGCATGGACAAGAGGCAAAAGATTTTTATCAATTTTTACAAAGTGATGAGGCAATGAATATATTCAAAAAGTATGGCTTTAAAGGAGCTCAATAAATGGGTACCGATTTTTGGTCTCCTCTTAGGCTTTCCATTGAAATTGCCTTTGTTGCTGGAATTACTGCTATTATAGTTGGTATTTTAATGGGTAAATGGATGGCAACTCGCCATTTTAAAGGCAAACTCTTGTTAGAAACGGTGTTGCTTTTACCCTTAGTATTACCTCCTACTGTAGTTGGTTTTCTGCTCATCGTTATTTTTGGAAAAAATAGTGTATTAGGAAATCTAATTATGTGGCTTTTCGATCAACCAATCATGTTCACATGGTGGGCTGCCGTCATCGCTTCTACAATTGTTGCCTTTCCATTAATGTATCAATCTGCGAAAACGGGCTTTGCCTCTGTAGATAAAGATATTGAAAATGCAGCACGTGTTGATGGGGCGAATGAATGGCAAGTCTTTGTTTGTGTATCTATTCCGCTCGCATTAAAGGCACTTGTATCTGGTGGAATTTTAAGCTTTACACGTGCTTTAGGGGAGTTTGGGGCGACCTTGATGTTTGCGGGGAACATTCCAGGAAAAACACAAACAACACCGCTAGCGATTTATATGGCACTTGATTCAGGTAACATGACGCTAGCTTGGACATGGGTTTTGTGCATGATTGCTATTTCCTTTCTAATGCTTCTTAGTATCCATTTACTAAAAGTATAAAAGAGAAAAAGTGTTGGATTGATTGCAGTCAATCCAACACTTTTTTGCTCTATCATTGATGTCTGCTACGGGTGGTCTCTTTTCGCTCAGTACAGTAAGCCACCACCCTCTGCTTGACCGCTAAATGCCCTCGTCTTACGGTTGAACAGGAGTCGCCTCTCATCGCACTCATCAACTAGTTTTAACTTCTAACCAAAATTTATAAACAGCTTTCCTCTGTTCCTTCAATAAATTTTTTTATTTTGTCCCAGCTTTTTTGATAGCTGTTAACTACGGCTGATGCTCTCGTAGCGCTACTTACCGCATAGTCTCTTTCATCATCCCCCGCTAATTGGTGGGATAAAGGCGATAGTATCACCCGATTGAACAATTGTCGTATCAGTTGCAAATTCTTCATTGACTGCTGTCATTATTTGTTGTAATGATAGCTGCGGATAGTGCTTTTCTAGCCACTCTTTTAACTGAGCAACTGTGACATCTGACAGCTCTACCTTGAGTTGTGATTCACCAACTTGTTCCTGTAAGTGCGCAAATAATAAGATGTTAATCACGCTTTCCCTTCCTCCTCCCGAATAACTGGTTTTCCTTGTGGATAGGGGATATTTTCTAATTGGTCACCAATCCATTCCGTCCCGTCCTCCCAATGCTCTTTTTTCCATATTGGAACAATTTGTTTAATGCGATCAATCGCATATTCATTTGCCATATACGCCACTTTACGATGTGGCGATGACACAGCAATAACAACAGCTATGTCTGAAATATCCAAGCGACCTACTCGATGCGTAATAGCCACTATCGCTTCTGGCCACTGCTCTTGTATTTCCTTTGCAATCTGTTCAAACATTTTTATCGCCATCGCGGGATAGGCTTGATATTCTAAATGCAATGTTTTTTTACCATTTGTAATTTCACGTACTGTGCCGATAAATAGTGTAACGGCACCAGCATTTCGATTTAGTACTTTTTGTCTTACTTGCTCGACATCAATCGGTTGGTCGATAATTTCAAACAACGCTACCGTCATGGTCTTCCCTCATTTCTTTCAACAAAAATTCCATATATTTTCTTTCTTCATAAATTGAATACGCTGGGATTGTTAACGGTGGATCCAGTGGATAGCTCGGCCAATAAATAACACAAATAATATTGGTTACTTGCTGCAATAGCACTTGGTCCTGTGCTGTTCGGAGTAGTACTACTTTTGGATAATGTTCCTGTTTATATCCTTCAATCAGCACGATATCCATCGAAAAGGAAGCATAGATTGCTAGAATTTCAGCTAATCGCCAGCTATTTTGGTGAATACTCATACGTAAAGTACCCTCCCCTTCCACAGCAGTCACAATCGCACCTGCCTGCTCATGCCGACTACTATCTTTGGACGTTTCGATCATTGGCGCACCACCATGTCCGTGATGCTTAATCGTTCCTACTCGTAGCCCTTCCAGTGAAGCTTGTTTAATTAATTGCTCCATCAATGTTGTCTTTCCACTATTTTGATAGCCAACTATCTGTAAGATTTTTCGAACTTGTCCCAAGGCCACTCACTTCCTTGTAAATCTTCTAACAATAAGACTGCTACGGACATGCCTCTTTCATAACCTCGTGAACCACCTGGTAAAACGATAAAAGCATTAGCTGTCGCCAACGAAGAAACGGCACTCGATTTATCAAAACCAGATGGCACAGCAACTAGCTGCCCTGTTTCGTAATAAGCTGTCGCGCGCACAAAACGTGTAAAGGGATTCGGCTTTGTAAAATCCGCCCCTAATATAGCTTGCTCTCTGCGTAAATGAGGTTGCGGATGACAATAGGCAGTGCGTATAATGGGGCGTACAAATAGTTCAAAACCAACATAGCAGGCTGAAGGATTACCAGAAAGGCCGAATAACAATTTACCATTGCAAGCAGCGACAGTAGTTACACTGCCTGGACGCATTGCTACTTTATTAAATAATACCTTTGCATCCATCGCCTGATAAATGGCCGGTAAATAATCATAATCACCTACGGAAACGCCCCCCGTTGTAATTAGAATATCTACTTCCTGCAATGCTTTTTCCACGATTTTAATACATAATGCCAAATCATCGCTAAACTTGCCAAAATATTTGACTTCTGCGCCTGCACGTTCAATTTGTGCCATCATCATATAAGCATTACTATTTCGAATTTTGCCCGGCTGTAAACATTCACCTGGCTCTAGTAATTCGCTACCCGTGGCTATCACACCAATGATCATTTTACGATAAACTGGTACTTGCTCGTAGCCAAACGTAGCGAGTAAAGCCATCACACCAGGGTTAATATATTGACCTTTGTCAATAAGGATTGTACCCTGCTGTACATCTTCCCCCTTGTAGGAAATATTAGTCCCCGCTTCAATAGAGCGTTTAATCGACATATACTTTTGTTGATTTTCTTCAAAAGTATGGGTTATTTCTAGCATAACCACCGCATCACAGCCTTGTGGTATCGGTGCCCCTGTCATAATGCGAACAGCTTGACCTTTCTCCACTACACTGTCATAGACATAGCCTGCGCCAATTTCCCCAACGACCTGAAATCGAACTGGCTGCTGTGAACAAGCGCCTTGACTATCAATGGAACGAATGGCATAGCCATCATACGGTGAACGATCAAAAGCTGGGACATCTTGATCGGCTCGAATCGCTTCTGCTATAAAGCGACCATGGGCTTGTGTTAATGGTACAAGTTCATTTTTTGCTTGAAAGGCATAGTCCATTACACGATGAACAGCTTCTGCCACAGGAATTGGTTGTCTTTTTTCTAGCATTTAGCACACTCCTTTAACCTAATAAACGATAGTAAATTGTTTTAGCTTTTTGTATATCTTGTATACCATGAATCACAACTCGCCCATCTTGAAAAATAACGATTCGATAATCGTCCGCTTGACAAGAAATCAAATAAGGATTCATCTGAATTTCACCATAGGAACGAAGCTGATGTGCCAACTGCTCGAACTGATAGTAAATGGGCTTTGGTGGTCGAATTTGCACAGCGTCCCGTCCACAAAGTATTTGTAATTTCGTTTGATTTTCATAGGATAAGTAAGGATATGTTGGCGCATTGCCACAAGATGGACAATCAGCCTGTCTCATTTTAGCGACATTGATTTCATAGTGTTGATTTTGCCAAACATCAAATGTTAAATAGCTTTTTCGTAGCGCTTTGTCATCTCCAACAAGCACTTTTAACACTTCAGCCACTTGATATGCGGCAACGATTTGAACCGTTGGGCTAATAATACCTACCGTATCACAAGTCATCCCTGTTTGGGGTATTGCTTTTAATAAGCAGTGCAAACAAGGTGTTTTGCCTGGCACAATCGTATAGGTTGCGCCATAACTACCGACACAAGAGCCGTACACCCACGGAATTCGATACTTTTGTGCAAGGTCATTCATTAGAAAACGCACATCAAAATTATCGGTCGCATCAACCATTACATCTACATCTTTTAGCAATGGTAGCAAAGTCTCTAAACATGCATCCATAATGGCAACATTGATTTCAACCTCTGTGTTAATTTCTTGCAGACGTTTTTTAGCTGCGATGACTTTTGGCATTTTTTCTTGGGCATCTTGCTCTGTATATAATTGTTGTCTTTGTAAATTACTCCACTCTACATAATCACGATCAATCAGTGTTAACTTGCCGATACCAGCACGTACAAGCGCTTCGGCACTAGCACTCCCCAATGCACCGACACCTATTAAAAGGGCATGTTTTTGTTGGATTGATACTTGCCCAGATTGTCCGATAGGGGTAAATAATTGTTGTCTCGAATATCTATTTTGCATACGTATAGAGCCTTTCTTTCTATGAATTTCGTTTGACCTTTTTATTTATAGCATTATAATAAAAGCAATGTTTTTTAGTAATTTTGAAGGAGGTCTTAACTGTGCATCCCACACATCATCAGCAACCCATTCAAGTTGCTCTTTTAACTGTCAGTGACACACGCACAAAGGCAAATGATCACGCTGGACAGCGAATTCAAACTTTACTTCAAGAAGCAACATTCGAAGTAGTGGACTACCAACTCACAAAGGATGAACCACGGGATATCGCTCGTTATGTGAAACAGTGGTCCAGTGATCCATCCATCAATACCATTATCGTAACGGGCGGAACAGGCTTTACACCAAGAGACCAAACTTACGATACCATTTTACCTCTTTTCGAAAAGGAAATGATGGGATTTGGTGAGTTATTTCGAACACTTAGCTATGACGAAATTGGCCCAAGGGCAATGTTTAGTCGTGCCACTGCTGGGACTATTCAACAAACAGCCATCTATGTTTTACCTGGTTCCACAAATGCGGTATCACTAGCTATGACGAAACTTATAGTACCCACTGTTCAACATTTTGTTGGTGAGTTGAATCGTCTATGAAAATTGCAGGGATTATATTAGCAGGTGGGCAATCCTCTCGATATGGTAAACCTAAAATGTTCGAGCTGTTTGCTGGGCAGCCTTTATACAAGCATAGTCTTATCGCTTTACAAAAAAATCAGCTATCGCCTATTATTATTGCTACAAACGCACAGTTACAACATCAGTTTGAGCAGGAAAACGTCCAATGGATTATCGACAAACAGCTACATCAAGGACCACTTTTTGCTTTACATCATATCATGACAGCCTACCCTGATGTGGAATGGTTTTTTGTCGTGGCTAGCGATATGCCTTATATGAATGCTGATTTTATCAAAAAAATGGTCGGTCGAATAAGTGACGATTATGATGCAATCGTTCCTATGCAGGCGCAAAAACATCAGCCATTAGCTGCATTATTTCGACGTACAGCTTTACCTAAAGCACAACAATTAACGAAACAAAACAAACGAAGTATGAAAGTACTGTTAGAGCAACTGCGAGTTTGTTACGTCCCTTTTGATGACGATGACACAACATTTATCAATATTAATGCACAACAAGACTGGTCTCAAACAAGGAAAAAGGAGTCTAATAATGAATAATTTTACACACTGGAACGCAGAAGGTCGTCCTAAAATGGTTGATATTTCAGAAAAAGAAATCACAACACGTACAGCCATTGCGCGTAGTACAATCACGTTATCCGATGCTGTCTATGAAGCCATCCAACAAGGTGGCATTAAAAAAGGCGATCCAACACAAGTTGCCCAAATTGCAGGGATTATGGGGGCTAAAAAGACCGCTGATCTTATTCCCATGTGCCATCCCATCATGTTACAAGGCACGGACTTCCAATTTAACTATGACAAAGTAGAGAAGGGCTATGAGCTTCATATTCAAGCTACAGTCAAATGTAGTGGGAAAACTGGTGTTGAAATGGAAGCCCTCACAGCTGTGACAATCGCTGCCTTAACTTTTTATGATATGTGTAAAGCAGTTGATAAAACGATGGTCATTAAAGACACCTATCTTGTTGAAAAAACGGGTGGGAAAAGTGGCACTTTTGTGCATAAATAAACAGAAAAATTCGGCAGCACTTTGCCGATTTTTTCTGTTTTTTTCGCACTACCCCCCAATATGAGACATTTCAATTTTTGCATTTTTCCTTGTTGTCATCGTTTGTTCATTGCGTTCATCTGAGTAACGATCGTCCCTTGTTTCCCATACCTTTGATACACATTCACGGATAGCGGCATCATCTTGTCCTGTTCGTAACAGCTCTCTTAAATCTGTGCCCTCTGTTGCAAATAAACAAGTATATAAGGTCCCTTCTGCTGAGAGACGAGCACGTGAACAATCGGAACAGAAGGAATCTGTAACGGATGAAATCACACCTATTTCCCCTTGTGCATCTTGATATTGATAACGTGATGCCACTTCCCCTTTGTAATTAGGCGCTACTTGTTGTAGCGGATAAAACTGATGGACTCGCTCAATAATATCCTGCTTCGACACAACATCCTGTAAGTTCCAACCATTCGAATTGCCTACATCCATATATTCAATAAAACGTAAAATATGCTGTTTTTCTTTAAAATATTGTGCCATTGTAACAATATCTTGGTCATTCTTTCCTTTTTGCACAACCATATTAATTTTCACTTGTAAACCTGCTTCCGCAGCCCTTTCTATGCCCTCTAACACCGTTAATACCTTACCTCGATGTCCATTCATCTCCAAAAATCGTTCATCATTCAATGAATCTAGACTAACAGAAACGCGAGTTAAGCCTGCTTGAGCCAATGCTTGTGCATATTTTTTTAATAAAGTGCCATTTGTTGTTAAAGCAATATCTTCTACACCTTCAATGCGGTGAATGCGTGCAATTAATGCTGGTAAATCACGACGAAGCAAGGGCTCTCCACCTGTAATTCGTATTTTTTTCACATTCAACGACACAAATATTTTTACTAATCGTTCAATTTCACCAAAAGTTAATATTTTATTAGACGGTAAAAATGCATAATCTGGACCAAATACTTCAGCTGGCATACAATAGCGGCAACGGAAATTACAGCGATCTGTTACAGATATTCTTAAATCTCTTAAAGGTCTATTGAATTGGTCTTGTAGATCTGACATTTAATCTCCTTCTTTCAGTGCATTCTGGGCTGGTAATAGGATGCGTCGTGGCTGTGTATAAATATTCAAAGCTTGTTGTCGGATAAAACCTACCGTTGTAATGCCGAGCTGCTCGGCTAATTGTAATGCTAAGTCCGTTGGTGCTGATTTAGATAGCACAATTTCACAGCCTATTTTGGAGACCTTTAGTAAAATTTCTGACGATAGTCGTCCGCTAAAGACGATAATTTTATCTTGCATACTGATATTGTTGCGCAGACAATAGCCGTAAATTTTATCTAACGCATTATGACGTCCAATATCCATGCGACTTAAGACAATGCCATTGACATTACATAGTGCAGCATTGTGCACACCACCCGTTTGCTTAAAAATGTCTGCACCTTCCTGCATATCATGCATTAAACGGAAGCAATCCTCGGTTGTGATTTGCACATGCACATCGTCCATTTTTTTCGCCACTAATGCATCATTCGTAAAAACAAAGCCTTGTCGACTCATTCCACAACAAGAGGTAATATAGCGTTTGTTTTGCGTCTGCTGGTAATAGGGATTAACATGCTTTGTTTTAATATGCACAAAGCCTTCTTTTTCTTGGTGCCAAATTTCCTCAATATCATCAAAGCTACGAATAACTCGTTCAGAAGCTAAGTAGCCAATAACCATATCTTCCACATACTCTGGTGAACATACCATCGTGACAAATTCTTGCTGATTGATTTTTACAGTTACAGCGTATTCTGTGACGATTACATCATCCATTTCTTTTACTTGCTGTCCTTCAACGCGCATAATTTTCCTTGTGATTGCTCGTTCCATAAGGCATCCCCTTTAGACACTGATATTCTTTTCAAAAACAAAGACGGAAATTGCAAAATCCTCTTCAATTTTAATATCTGAAAATAAGTGGAGCAATTTGCTGCCCATCAATTCTTCCATACCCTCTGGCGGTGATTGTACATATAAATCTTGAATCATAGTTGTCCTTGCAGCATGCACCATTTTTAGCCCTTCTGGTGTACTGGCAATAAATTTTTCCGTTGGTGTTATATTTCCATACAAAGTAGATACAGCCATATTCTCGACAAAAACTGTATGAATACGCTCTGGACCTTTACCAAATACTTCTTTTCTTAATTTACGTATCATATCATTAAATTCATGTATTTTTTTAGACATAGCAACGATTCTCCCATCGTAATAAAACTTTTTTAGTCAATTTAATATGACGGTCACCCTTACAGTTTGTTAATGATATAGCAACTTGAAAAAAATTAAAAGAGAAAATACTTTTTGATAACCATTATCATCTAATAATTTTTTATGATAAATATTGTTCATTTTGTAGAAAAAGGCTATAATTATTGTTATTCCAAATGGAGTTTATCTATTTTGATCCCTTTCTCACGATGTTGGAAAGTGGTTTTAATAGTTATATTCTATTGTTATTTAACATAAAAGTAGATTGAGTTTTTAGCAAGACCTGCTAAGAATTTTATCCACCATGAATGATTAGCATGTCTTGGACATGTAATTTCATGGTGGATTTTTTTATTTTACAAACCAAGACATGGAGTACTTGTTATGAACTAGACATTTAACTATTTCTAGGTAGATTAAAGACGAAGTGGGAATTACAATAATAACAAGACAATCAATTCAATCAACAACTCAATTCGTCATTCCCTTTTTGTCTTAAGCCGTAACAAGTTGTTTCATGAGTCTCAACGTGCAAAAGGAGGAAGTATCTTGACTCAAATTCTTATTAATGGGGTACCGTATGATGTCAAAGAAGGAGCTACAATACTTGATACCATTAATCAACATGACATTCCTCATCCACAGATTTGTCATGTGCCAGCTGTAGACCCAATCGAAACATGTGATACATGTATCGTGGAGGTAAACGGCCAATTAGTTCGTTCTTGCTCCACAAAGGCAGTAGAAGGCATGAATGTGTTATTAGCTTCTGACAAAGCTAAAGCGGCACAAACAGAAGCGATGGACCGTTTACTCGAAAACCATTTACTGTACTGTACAGTGTGTGATAATAACAACGGAAATTGCTCATTACACAATACAGCCGAATTAATGGAAATCGAACATCAAAAATATCCGTACAAACCAAAAGTTGAACCACATGAAGTAGACATGTCACACCCATTTTACCGATATGATCCGAACCAATGCATTGCATGCGGACAATGCGTAGAAGTTTGTCAAAATTTACAGGTAAACGAAACATTATCGCTCGATTGGGAGGCAGAAAGACCACGTGTAATTTGGGATAAAGGTGCTGCCATTAATGATTCTTCCTGTGTAAGCTGCGGACAATGTGTAACCGTTTGTCCTTGTAATGCTTTAATGGAAAAATCCATGCTTGGAGAGGCTGGATTTATGACGGGTTTAAAACAAGATATGTTAGATCCCATGATCCATTTGATTAAAGAAGTTGAACCAGGGTATAGCGGTATTTTTGCTGTTTCTGAAGTGGAAGCTGCCATGCGTAGTAAGCGCACGAAAAAAACAAAAACAGTTTGTACTTTCTGTGGTGTAGGTTGTTCATTCGAAGTTTGGACAAAAGACCGAAAAATTTTAAAAGTACAACCTTCTGATGGTCCGGTCAATGCCATTTCTACATGTGTAAAAGGAAAATTCGGTTGGGATTTCATCAATTCGGAAGAACGCATTACAAAACCACTTATTCGCAAAAATAATGAGTTTGTTGAATCTTCTTGGGATGAAGCGTTAGATTTAATCGCCACAAAACTTGGTGGCATTCAACAACAATATGGTCCAGGTTCTGTCGGTTTTATCTCTTCTTCTAAAGTTACAAATGAAGAAAATTACTTAATACAAAAAATGGCACGTCAATTATTTGCAACAAATGACGTCGACAATTGCTCTCGTTATTGTCAGTCTCCCGCTACGGACGGTTTATTACGTACAGTAGGTTTAGGCGGTGACGCTGGTACGATTCAAGATATTGCCAAAGCAGGCCTTGTCATTATTGTTGGTGCTAACCCAGCTGAAGGCCATCCTGTTTTAGCAACACGTGTGAAACGTGCCCACAAATTACATGGTCAAAAATTAATCGTTGCCGATATTCGTAAACATGAAATGGCTGAGCGTTCAGACATCTTTATGCATCCAAAACAAGGTACTGACCAAGTGTGGATTATGGCAGTTACCAAATATATCATCGATCAAGGATGGCATGACGAAGCCTTTATTCAAGACAATGTCCTGCATTTTGAAGATTTTAAACAAGTGCTTGCAACCTATACCCTTGATTACGCTCAAGATATGACCGGAATTAGCAAGGAAACATTGATTGAAGTTGCTGAAATGATTCGTGATGCAGACGGCACTTGTGTTCTTTGGGGTATGGGTGTCACGCAAAATACGGGAGGCTCTTATACATCAGCGGCTATTTCGAATTTACTATTAGCAACTGGTAACTATCGTCGTCCTGGAGCTGGGGCTTACCCGCTACGCGGTCACAATAATGTTCAAGGTGCCTGTGATATGGGGACATTACCAAATCTATTGCCTGGCTACCAAAAAGTGACCGATGATGAAGCACGAGCAAAATTTGAAAAAGCTTATGGTGTCCCTATTCAATCTCAACCAGGTCGAAATAATATGCAAATGTTAGATGCTATTATGGAAGGTAAAATGAAAGCGATGTATTTAGTGGGCGAGGATATGGCACTTGTTGACTGTAATGCCAACCATGTAGATGAGGTTCTTTCACAAATAGAATTTTTTGTTGTCCAAGATTGCTTCCTATCACGTACTGCCCAATATGCAGATGTGATTTTACCAGCAGCCCCTTCGCTTGAAAAAGAAGGCACATTCACGAATACAGAACGTCGTGTTCAGCGTCTTTATCAAGTTTTGCCAACACTCGGTGAGTCAAAAGCAGATTGGGAAATCCTTCAAGCAGTCGCACGTCGATTAGGAGCAGATTGGCAGTATAATCATCCAAGCGACATTTTCGATGAAATGGCGAGTCTATCTCCGCTATTCTCACAAGCCAACTATGATGTCTTAGCAGGCTGGGGTAGCTTCTGTTGGGGTAGTCATGATGGAAAAGATACACCATTATTATATGAAGACGGATTTAACTTCCCTGATAAAAAAGCACGTTTTGCTTTACATGATTGGGTGCAACCGATTGAATTTGAGGCACAATACGATTGTCATATTAATAACGGTCGTATGCTCGAGCACTTCCACGAAGGAAATCTAACAAATAAATCGAAAGGTATTCAATCAAAGGTACCTGAAATTTTCGTTGAAGTTTCACCACAATTGGCGAAAGAACGAGGCATTGAAGATGGCGCCCTACTCCGTTTAGTATCTCCATATGGCGCATTAAAGCTCAATGCATTAGTAACAGATCGCGTGCAAGGGAATGAATTATTTTTACCAATGAACTCTGTTAGCAAAGATTCAGCTATCAACTTCTTAACTGGTCCTGCAGCAGATATTAATACATCAACACCAGCCTACAAACAAACAAAAGTTCGAGTAGAAGTGCTAAAAGCAAAAGGCAAGACGCCGTTGCCACGCACTAACCCGCGCTATAAAAAGCGTCATCCTCAAAATGGTGTAGAGGTACAACGAAAATGGAATC
Organism: Lysinibacillus sphaericus; assembly: GCF_002982115.1. Classification (GTDB taxonomy): domain Bacteria; phylum Bacillota; class Bacilli; order Bacillales_A; family Planococcaceae; genus Lysinibacillus; species Lysinibacillus sphaericus. Next base: position 3,176,194 of record NZ_CP019980.1, read on the forward strand.
GTCCTGGCTACGTTCACTTAACAACCCTAAACGAAAGAGAGTGAGAACATGGCTGAACCCATTACAAGCATAAAAAAACAACAAGTAACAGACGAACAGCTCAAGGAACAAAAATTAGATAATCTTAAACAACTACTTTCTGAGCAGGAAGAAGCGGTCAATCAAGTATTGCTTATTATGGCTGAATTAAATCATATCGGTGCACTAGAAGCCGCAATGAAACTACTAGAAGCCAAAGAAGAAGTGGCCCATATTGCGCTTGGACAACTAACACGAAAGCCTGTAACCAATATGATTAATAATTTAATGGGGGTTGCAGGAGCTTTGACAGAGCTCAAGCCGGAAACAACAGCGAAGCTTATTGAAGGCTTAAATTCAGGGGTAGAAGAAGCTAACAAAGCACTTGAATCCGATGACAAAGTTAGCGCCTTTAAACTTGTCAAAATGTTAAATGATCCAGATGTCAATCGCGCACTCAATTTTGGTGTTCATTTCTTAAAGGGACTTGGCAAAGGGTTAAAAGAATAAGGTGGTTCTAATATGTTAGTACAAGAAGATGTTATCAACGCATTACAACAAGTTCAAGATCCTGAGCTTCATCAGAGTATCGTCACATTGAATATGGTACGCAATATTCACATAAGCGGCACCCATCTATCACTGGATATTATGTTAACCATACCAGGCTGTCCGTTAAAAGCGAAAATTCAGCAAGATGTGGAGGAGGCACTACAAGCAATTGGTGCCTCCAGTGTTGCCGTTACCTTTGGTGTTATGACTGAACAGGAACGTCGTGCACTATCGTCCCTGCTACAAGCGAAAAATAGTAACGAACAAGGGATGCCAAACATGTTGCAGCTTCATTCAGGTGTGCAGTTTATTGCTATCACAAGTGGTAAAGGTGGCGTTGGGAAGTCGACAGTGACCATTAATTTAGCGGTCGCTCTTGCTCGTCTTGGCAAACGTGTAGGCATACTAGATGCTGATATTTACGGCTTCAGCATTCCTGCAATGATGAACATTGAGCAAAAACCTATTATGCTTGACCAAACAGTAATACCAGTTGAAAGTCATGGGGTTAAATTAATGTCAATGGGCTTTTTCACCAATGGGAACCAGCCTGTTATGTGGCGTGGACCAATGCTCAACAAATGGATTCGCAATTTCCTTGTCAACACCGTATGGGGAGAGTTGGATTTTCTGCTAATTGATTTACCACCAGGAACTGGGGATGTGGCGATTGATATGGCCGCGATGATTCCACAAGCACAAGAAATTATCGTAACGACACCGCATTTGGCCGCTTCTCACGTCGCATCCCGTGCAGGCTTAATGGCTCAACATACGAAACATTCCATTCTTGGTGTAGTTGAAAACATGGCTTATTTTGAAGGGGCAGATGGTCAAAAAAACTATCTATTCGGACAAGGTGGAGCCGAACATTTGGCAAAATTACTCCAAACTGAAGTGATTGCCCGTATTCCTTTCGCCCAGCCTGAAGAAAATACAGGTTCCTCCATATATGATGAAGAAACAGTGATTGGCGAAATCTTTACTCATCTAGCAGAAGATTTACTATATCAATAAAACAACAATCCCTTGATTTGCTTATTCACAAATCAAGGGATTTTCATTGCTACAAATAACCCGCTTTTTTTAACACTTGTATGAAATAAAAACGATACGTATTTTGGACAAATGTATCTAAAGGTAACCCTACATGCACCTGATACTTTGTAAAAATAAAATAAAAGCGTTTATCCCATTTTAAACGTAATAACGCTCCTGCCTCTTCACCATATTTCGCTGTAAATTCTCCAATCAAAGGCTCAATTATGTTGTAACAATAGCTTTTTAAATGTGCTAATGCTTCAATATCTTGATCCCTTTGAAAGCGTATAATCCAATCTACTAATTGCTCATTCATGTTGTCTAAATGCCATCCTTCAATATAGAGTTTCTTCCTATTTAAATGATACTCCATATTAACGCAATTGATAAGCGAATAATTTTCAGAATTGTTTGGGTGCCTGTCACTAAAACTAAATCGGGGTAGCAAATATTTGTTTTTCTTTTGGATCCCATAGAACAATGCCGATATCTTGGTTTTGATCGATAATACGAATCGACACAGGCACATAGTCAAATAAAATAGTATTTAGTTTTGTCCCTATAAACTGTAAAAGCCCAATCAGTTCGGTATCGTTTATTAAAGGGGCATGTACCTCTATTTTTATATCTGCTAGCTTGCCATTTTCATATCGCAACTTTCCAATTATTTTAGGATTTAAATGTTTGAAATTCTGTTGTATATCTTCCTTAAACTTTAATAATTGATTATATGTATCTTGATCTAAACTATATAAGGCATCAGAAGGAAACGTATAGTCTTTTTTATCAATGTCATTCCATTTATCTATTTTCTCCTTCCCCTCTGCAATATAAGTATCAGCTAAAAAAACACCTGGAATAATATCGTTTTTATTGGACTCTTGATATAACGTTAAATAGATTGGAACATTAGGTATTGTGGCATTTTTCCTTAGGTCTTTTATGATGCTTTCAGCCACTTTTTTGCCATACTCAGCAACATCATTCACATCATTATCAGTATTATCTACTTTCACTTGCCCTGTATATATCAAGCCTTTATCGTCGGATACCCGAATATCATAAAATTCATTTAACGATATAGCTAAAGACATTCCTTCTATTTTCCCGCTTTTTTTGTTAATAAAATTTTGCTCTAACACATGTGATAATATTAGCGGATTCATTTTTTCATCCTCTAAAACATTGCCCGTACTATTTTCGATAGCTGGATTTAACCCTAAACCTTCTTCAGTTTTTCTAGCTAACCATTGATTTATAATATTTTTATCTAAATATTGTCCTTCTTGCATATAAAAACTCTTGGGAGAAAAATGGTCAACTGATAAATTCATGAGCCCTTTTTCGATTTCATTGATATTGATTGAATTGTTCATGTGACCAACAATTAGCCCTCTTGAAACGTTCGATTTGGCAGGCTGTTTAATTTCATAAATTTCCTTCTTTTGAATTGAAGAAATATACATTTTTTCTTCTTTCGTATTTACATCGTCATTATCACTACAAGCAGCTAAAAAAAACAAAGGGGATAACCAAATTAGCGCACTCTTTTTTATATCCATTTCTTTTTGCTCCTTAATCATTGTCATTTCAGGCAATTCTCTACAAATAATTCCACACCTAATATTACCATAAATTGTACAAAGATAGGTTAACGCCATAAATAACCTTTACCTGATTAACTGCCCTCTTATTCTATTTTTACACCATACAAAAAACCCTGTAATAAAACAGGGCTTTTAATGAATTCATAATCAAACATGTCTTGTTTTTTGGATTAACGACAACAATACTACCCCTACTACACAAATGCAGCCAATAAATAACAACAAAAACCCTATTGGAATTAAAAAGAACGGTTCCTCTAATGTACCATCAGGTGCAACACTACTCCCCTTTATCATAAAGATTAAAAAGCTGATGACTCCTAAAACAATTGGTGTTGAAGCTAACACATATTTCTTCATTTCTTTGTCCCTCCATATAAATAATTTTTGATTCAGTGTTTTAATTTAGCACCAAATCCCTTGCTATCCTGTTGCTATCATAAACGAATCATTTAACCTAAGTCAATTATTTTTTATCGTAAATCGATAAATTTTTATTCTTTAATACGTTCTTTTATTTTTGACTTTTAAAATCTAATATTATAAAATAACCAAAAATCTTATATAAATATGGAAGGGTGTTTTTATGAACTATGAGGATTTAATGCAGCGAGAAGGTTATTTATTTTTAGATAAGATAACAGAGCCTGGAACAAACGCTTTAAGGATTTCGATTAATAGAGCTGCTATCAGTTCAAAAAGCGAGGATGTCAACATTCATGAATTTCAATTACATGATGCCTATCCTATTGAAATTGATAAGACATTACCACAAATCCATATCGAATTCGATTCGTATGTAGCGTACACTGTTTTTGATGAGTCATTCCACTTTGTCAATAACGAAGATGAATTTCGAGGTCATGCCATACGCATATTTACAAAATCCGCCTATTTAGATTTTGTATGTAAAACAACGATTGCACAGGAAATATATTCTTATAAAGAATTAATCCACTATCAGATTGTTTGTCTAGACCATATAGTAGATATTGTTTCCTTCGAACAACCTAGCATTTGGACAAGCGAAAAATAGATTTCAAAACAGACAATCATCATATGTCTGTTTTTTTATTTTCTATTCATTTCATTGATTTTAGAGAATTTATGAAACAGCAATTCTATTATTTGGTATAAACACGCTATCATTTGCATATTCTATTAAATAGAAAACTAAAGGAGGACACTGTAGTGAGTAATGCCGAAAATGATAATCTCTTAGAAAATAAAACGATTACATCTCTTTCTACATCTCTCCTAGAAAATATTAAGACCATTAAAAACTCACTAGGTAATAGCAATGATATTATTATCCGTGAATTTTTAGTTGGCAAACCGGTGGAGATACCAATCGCTATTATTTATACGGATGGTCTGGCAGATAATACCTCGATTAACGACTTTGTCTTAGAGTCTATTATTTCTAATTTTGAAGTGACATCTGAAACTACTTTGCAAGAAATTGCGATTCGATTAAAAGCTTATTGCATAACCGTTGGCAGTATAAAAGATATTGCGGACTTTTCATCATTGTTAAATGCTATTTTAAGTGGCGAAACTATTTTATTAATAGATGGGCTTGCTATCGGTATTTCAACAAGTACTAAACGAGTCAAAGATAGGGCGATAACAGAGCCCGTTACAGAAGCTGTTATTAGGGGGCCTAGAGAATCATTCACCGAAACTTTACGAACGAATACAGCTTTAATTCGACGGAAAATAAAAAGCCCTAATCTATGGATAAAATCAAGAGTGATAGGTGAGGTTACACAAACAGAAATCGCCGTTATGTATATAAACGGCATAGCCAATGAAAAAATAGTGAAGGAAGTACTGCATCGATTAGATCAGATTGATATTGATGGTATTTTAGAGAGTGGTTACATTGAACAATTAATTCAGGATACAAAGTTTACTTTATTTCCTACTATCTACAATTCCGAAAGACCAGATGTTATAGCTGGAGAATTACTAGAAGGAAAGATTGCGATTCTAGTGGATGGTACACCTTTTGTTTTAATTGTACCTGCTTTATTCACTTCCTTTTTGCAATCAGCAGAAGATTATTATCAGAGCGCATTTGTTAGTTCGTTCATCCGTCTTATTCGATTTATAGGGATTAGTTTGGCATTAGTTGCGCCATCTCTTTATATTTCTTTAACGACCTTTCATCAAGAAATGCTACCAACATCGCTACTAATTAGTATTTATGCGCAGCGAGAAGGCGTTCCATTCCCTGCTTTTGTTGAAGCTTTAATAATGGAAATCGCCTTTGAAGTTTTAAGAGAAGCTGGTTTGAGGATGCCGCGAATGATTGGATCAGCCATTTCGATAGTCGGCACACTTATTATTGGACAAGCAGCCGTTGAGGCCGGCATTGTGTCCGCAGCAATGGTCATTATTGTTGCTTTAACAGCTATTTGTAGTTTTCTGTTCCCGGCATATGGTCTTTCCAATTCAATTCGTATTTTACGCTTCCCATTAATGGGCTTGGCAGCGATGTTCGGGCTGTTTGGCATATTTATTGGAATTATGCTATTAATTATTCATTTATGTAGCTTACGTTCTTTTGGCGTTCCATATATGAGCCCATTTGCCCCTTTAATACCGAAGGATCAAAAAGATGCTTTAATTGTTTTACCGCGTGGTTCTTTACTAACACGTCCGCGACTCATTAGTCAAATTAATAATGTAAGAGGACGAAAAAATCGCTAATCACTATTTGGTTAAATGAGGGTACCTAATGAAGAAGACCATACTAATAATTTCATTAATCTTTCTAATTTCAATTCTTAGTGGTTGTTGGAGTAAACGTGAATTAAATGATTTGGCACTTGTTGCTGCTCTAGGTATAGACTTTGTTGATGATGAATATGCCATTTCTGTACAAGTAATTGATCCTAGTCAAATCTCTTCCAAGCAGTCGTCATCTAGACAAGCACCAGTCGTTACTTATCACGCGAAAGGAAAAACTGTCTTTGAAGCCATTCGAAAAATATTAGCCTTGTCTCCAAGAAAATTATATTTTGCGCATATACAATTAGTTGTACTTGGAGAGGACTTAGCTGTAGACGGCATACGAGATTCTATTGATTTTCTAGCAAGAGATCAGGAGATACGAAACGATTTTACGATTATCGTTTCGCAGCAAGCAACAGCCAAAGATATTTTAAATGTCTTAACCCCAATAGAAAAAATACCAGCAAAAAAAATGTTAAATTCGCTTACCGTTACCCAAGATGCATGGGGCTCTACTTTAGAAGTCGATGTTGAAGACTTAGTAACAAAATTAGGAGTAGGAAATCAATATTTTGTTCTATCAGCTATTGAAATTCAAGGAGATAAAAGTTTAGGCATTGACCAAACAAACGTAGAAAGAATTGAAACACCTGTAAAACTTAAGTTTACTGGCCTTGCCATTTTTAAAGAAGATAAATTAATCGGTTATCTCGATGAGTACGACAGTAAAAGTTTTAATTACTTAAACGATAATATAAAATCAACTATTGAAATTATTGCATGCCCTTCTGATGGTGTGTTAACAACTGAAATTACGCAATCCAAAACAACAACAAAGGGAGCAATGAAGAACGGTTCACCTACTATCAACGTTAGTATCGACATTGTCCAAAATGTTGCAGAAGTTAAATGTGACATCAATTTAACAGAATTGACCACGATTGATTGGATTAATCGTCAAACCGAGTTATCTATCAAAAAGAATATTGATGAATCGCTGCATGTTCTCCAAGAAAAATATAACGCAGATGTTCTCGGTTTTGGAGAAGCGATTCATCGTGCTGACCCTAAAGAATGGAAAAAAATTAAAAAAGATTGGCATACCATTTATCCTAATGTTGAAGTAAATGTCAAGGTAAACGTCAATACGCAAGGTTCAGGAACGATGCAAAATTCAAAATTAAAGGAGTAAAAAACACTATGTTCATTGCTCTAGGCATATTAGTGATTTCACTTGCTATTGTTTTGGTCGAACGTCCTAAATTAAAAAAGGAAGGAAAAAAGCTAATTTGGACATTTTCCATTTTTTTAGTCATAGGGACATCCTTAAACATTGCTATCAGTTTGCAAACTTTTATTCCTAGCCCACTGGACGCAATTATGTATATTTTTCATCCAATTAGTGACTTTCTAAAAGAAGCATTACTAAATAAAAAATAACAAATAAGAGGCTATTATGAAAAAACAATTGATAAGCTCCCGTCAATTCACAATCATTGTTATCCTTTATACAGCTGGAACAGGAGTACTAATAATACCTGCAAGTATTGCCTTAGAAGTAAAGCAAGATGCTTGGATTGTAGCAATAATCGGCACTCTATTAAGTTTATTATTAATAAAGCTATTTATTATGTTATCAAATAAAATGGCGGATCTTTCTCTTGTAGAAGTAACAGAAAAGTTTCTAGGAAAATTTATCGGGAAAGTTGTTTCTATCGGATTTGTACTGTTAACTCTTTTTTCATCCGGTGAGTTACTATATTTCATTGGTAATTTCCTACAAACAGAGGTGATGCCTGAAACACCTCCAGTCGTATTTGCTATACTTTTTTGCTGTATTATTTTATTTGCTGCATATCAAGGGATTGAAGTATTTGCACGTACTTTAGAGATTCTATTTCCTGCCTTTTTATTGGTATTTATGATTTTCTTGTTCTTTGTTTCACCCCAAATAGAAATAAAACATGTGCAACCAGTTTTTGAAGTGTCCTTTCAACCATTTATCTATAGCATTATACATTTTATGGGGCTATTTTCTTTTCCATTAATCGTACTATTAATGATTTTTCCTTCAGTAATCAACAACCTACAATCAGGTAAAAAAGGATTTTATATAGGCACATTAATGGGAGGATTTATTATTACTTCCTTTATAGCCTTATCAATACTCGTATTAGGCGTTACCAATACCACTATCAGAACATTTCCTAGTTATACATTGGCACAAAAAATTTCTGTAGGGAAATTTTTGCAGCGCATTGAAATTATTATGGCATTTATGTGGATGGTCACAATATTTGTACGAGCGTTTATGTATTATTATGCTTCTTTAATTGGCATTAGCCAAATACTGAAACTAAAGGATCATCGACCATTAATTTTGCCACTTGGCATGATCTCAATAGCACTCTCTCAAATTGTTCATGCAAATATTATTCATTCCGATAAATACAACCAACAAACATGGCCACTTGCTATCGCTGTTTTTTCTATTTTTCTACCCATCATCTTGCTATTGATAGCGATGTTCAAAAGGTCAAAAAATAAGAAAAAAATTGACCCAGCTATGAACGATGGTGAAACGCCTCCTAATGCATCATCATAAGGCTCAATTTAACACTAAGAGAAACGCAAAAAAATCAAAAAGCCCTTCTGTATAATACAGAAGGGCTCCATGTAATTTTAGGACCTTAAACGCTATCCAATGCATATCTCAAACAAAGTATTATTCACGAAAACTTCTATGCCTTACTTCTACAACTATTATTTAAAATTATATTGTGTAACAATTGGCTCACGGTTTAGTTGTTGATCTTTAAAATACTCATACAAGCTAATTCCTAAAAATGAGCCCGAGATATTGTAAACTTGATCATAACCATTATGCTCTAGCACCATTACCGCATTGTAACTACGTTGTGCAGAACGACAATGGACATAGACAGGTACGTCCTTTGGAATTTCATGCATACGCTCACGTAATTGACTTAATGGAATGTTTTTTGCACCCTTGATTGCACCATTTGCAAATTCATTAGGCTCACGTACATCAATTATAACTGCGCCTGACTCGACTAATTGGCGTACTTCACTGACACGCACTTGCTTAAAACGACCTGCCATAATATTTGTTGCGACAAGAGCCGCTAAATTGACGACATCTTTCGCGGTTGAAAACATTGGTGAATATGAAAGCTCTAGCTCTTTTAAATCTTCAATTGTCCCATTCATTGTCATCAATGTCGCAATGACATCGATTCGTTTATCTGCATTCCCCTTACCAATCGCCTGTGCGCCAACAATTCGTCCAGTTGGTACTTCATAAATTAATTTAAAATGAAGTGGATTACTTGTAGGCATCAGCCCAACTTTATCTGGCGCAATGATATACACGGCATCAACTGGTAACCCCATTTGCTTTGCTGTCCGCTCATTCAATCCTGTTGCAGCTGCTGCATAATCAAAAACTTGAATACTCGATGAACCTATAACACCTTTATTAGCCGAAGTTATTCCATATATATGATCCGCAGCTGCACGAGCTTGCTTTTGTGCAGGCCCAGCTAATGCTAAACGAGTCGCTTTATTCATCAAGCGATGATACACTTCTATGGCATCTCCAATAGCATAAATGCTCGGGTCATTCGTTTGATAATTTTGATTTACTTTAATGGCACCAGTTGCACCAATCTCTAGTCCTGCCTCTACTGCTAATGTTGTTTCTGGACGAACCCCAATCGCTAAAACAACAATGTCAGCATCCATTGTTTTTCCTGAATTTAATGTAATAGAGTCTGTCGTAATTTCTGCTAAACCATCCCCTACAATCAAGTTCACACCATGATCTAATAACTCTTTGTGTAAAATTTGAACCATATCTTCATCAAATGGTGTTAAAATTTGTGGGGCAAATTCCACTAAAGTAACACCGCGTCCAGCTAAGCGGAGGTTTTCAGCTACCTCTACACCAATAAATCCGCCACCAATAACTGCAATATTTTGAGCATCTTTTTTAACAATTGCTTGTTGTAATTGTTCAATATCTACTACATTTCGCACAGTGAACACATGTGGTAAATCCGTACCTTGAAGATTTGGAACAATCGGGCTAGCTCCTGGAGATAAAATTAACTCATCATATACTTCTGTTGATAGCTCTCCTGTTTGTGTACTTCTAATCGTTACTGACTTTTCATGACGATTAATGGCAATCACTTCACTATTTACACGTGCATCAATTTTATATTTTGATTCAAAAGACTCCGGTGTCATCATTAATAAACGTTTACTATCTTCTACAACACCGCTTAAATAAAATGGTAAAGAACAATTTGAAAACGATACATGAGGCCCTTTTTCAAACATGATAATTTCAGCTTGCTCGTCTAACCGTCTAATTCTCGCCGCAGCAGAAGCGCCTCCAGCAACTCCACCAATAATAATAATCTTCTTCATCAAAATCCCCTCCAAAAAATATGTAGAATACAATACATGTAATTGATTAGCACTTTCACAATACACTATATACCCACAGGGGTATATAGTCAACTAAAAATTTACCAAATTAAAGGAGCATTAGAAAAACTTTCGATTTTGCTTCACAAAAGCAACATCACAAATTTCGTCATGCACGTCATATAAAGTAACAATATATTGCTTCTTTCCATACTTTAAAACGCTAAATTTAGCGTCTCCCACAAACAGAAATGCTCAAAGGGCGTAAAGCACTGGAAATGCTTCACGCCCTTAAAAGATTTATTGCTGCATCGCTCGATATAAAAAAGCTGCTAATTGTGCTCTTGTCACAAAAGCTTCAGGTCGGAACTTACCATTATCACCTAATGCAATTCCTACTCGTTCTAATGCCCCAATATACCCCGCACTCCAATGACTACTATCTACATCTGTAAATGAACTTGTAGTTTGTGGTTGGAGTTGTAATGTATTCGCTAATATTTTCGCCAATTGGGCACGTGTAAGATGGTCAGTTGGATGAAAGGCTCCATCAATCCCGTCTATAATACCCGCCTGCTGTAAGATCGTAATCTCATGATAATACGGATGATGTGGTGCTACATCTAAGAAAGCTATTGATAGACGACTCGCCTCAAATGTAAATGCACGTGTCAAGAGGACCGCTACGTGCTGGCGACTTATCGTCTCATTTGGACGGAAAGTACCATCCTTATAGCCTGTAATGACCCCTTGCGTCGCCAATGCCTCAATTATTTCCTGTGCCCAATGGTTTTCAATATCTTGGAAAGTCACGATTGGTAGCAATGGCTGTGGTGTTTTGGGTGGCTGTGAATCTTTTGACGATTCTGCTTCTTCCTCTGGTAAGGCTGTCCATTTCGCATAGAGCGTTAAACTTTCTTTCACCAGCGTCCCTTTATCCCACGGTTTCGTTAATTCCTTATCTTGATACCAACCAGCAAAACGGAAATCTTCTCTTGTCGGTATAGGTAAATTACTTAGTTTAGTGTTATAAATTACCTCCATAGGTTCTATGACTGTTCCTCCATTTGTATGAAATATAATATTCACAGGTGTTGATGGTGAATAATCATTGTTGTTTACTGGCTCTTGTATAGGTGCTGGACTCGGTGTTGGTTCATTACTAGATACAACCTGCTCAACCGTGATTTGAGCGGTTGCTGTCCTACTACCGTCTATTGTTGTTACTATAATATCTGCTACTCCTGCCGATTTTGGTGTGACCATTCCATTTTGATCTACAGTAGCAACAGTTGGGTTACTACTTCTCCAACTCACATTCTGATTACCTGCATTTGCTGGAAATATCGTTGCAGTCAATGCTACTGGGCTACCACCTACCTGTAATTGTAAATTTGTTGGCTGCACTATTACACTCGTAACCGGGATAGAAGGTTCTTGTACAAGCAATGTATAGACACCCTGTTCACCGTTTTGAGCTGTAACAATAATGGGAATAGTCATTGTCTCTCCGGCTATTATAGTAATCGTATCAGTTGTAGTGGTTTTCCCATTAATCATCACACTTGCATTAACATTCGTTGGTAGTGCAGTCACTTGTATAGTTGAAGTAGCAAGATCTGGCTGAATTGTATACCTATTTATAGTTGGCTGGAAGCTTGGATTTAATATGCCTTGATCTACTATTAAGGTTTGCAATGTCACATCGCTAGATGGTGCGCGTGCTACTGTCAGAGTATATGTTTTTTGGGTTTTACCGTCTGGGGCTGTGACGACGATGGATACCGTTTTTGCTTGCCCTACTAAAAGTTCTATTGAATCCAACGCTGTATGCTTGCCATTAATAGTCACACTTGCTTCGCTATTTGTAGTAACGGCTTCCACATCAAGCATTGTCACATTATGTTCTACTTGTAATGTATAATTTTCTTCGTCTGCTTTAAAGACAGGACTTAGAATACCCTCGCTTACAGATAATCTCTGTAATGTCGCATCCTCTGACAATGCTCTCATAACCGTCAATGTGTATGTTTTTTGTGTTTTGCCATCTTGTGCTGTCACCACTATTGGAATTGTGGTTGGTTGTCCTGCCACCAATGTTATTGTTTCGGATGTTGTAACATTACCATTAATGGTCATACTTGCTTGGCTGTCGGTCGTACTTGCGGCAATATCTAGTGTTGTAACATCATTCCCTACTTGTACCATGTAGTTTTCTTCGTTTGCTGAGAAGGCAGGATTTAATGTACCTTCGCTTACAGTTAAATTCTTTAATGTCGCATCCTCTGACAATGCTCTCGTGACCGTCAATGTGTACGTTTTTTGTGTTTTGCCATCTTGTGCTGTCACCACTATTGGAATTGTGGTTTCTCCCACAACTAGCTCTACCGTTTCTGATGATGTTTTATTATTCACCGCTACCTTCGCTCCATCACTTGTTGGAGAAGTTGTAATTTGAATTGATGAAACAGCATGTTCTACCTGTACTGTATACATTTCTTGATTTGCCGAAAATGTTGGACTTAATGTACCTTGATTTATAGTCAAGCCTTTTAAGCTAGCATCGGTCGATGTTAATCTTACTATAGTAAGTGTGTATGTTTTTTTAGTATGACCATCTTGAGCTGTCACAACAATTGGAATTATATTTCTACCAACATCAAGATTGGCCTGATAACTCAAAGTGCCAGTAGATGATAGTTTCCCTTCTATATTAATTGCGGCTAGGGAATCAAAAGCTGTTGCTGTGATAGTTAACATAGAAACATCATTGCCTACAGTTACTTGATGATTCGGATGATTCGATAAAAGAGGTATTGTGAATGTACCTATCTTTAGACTACTTAAATTTGCATCGGAGGGTAAAGGAGTCATTTTTTGTACACGTTGATTTAATGCTTCCCCCTCTATGACGTATAAATTCCCTGCTGTATCTATTGCTAATTGGCTAGGATATATAAGTTTACCATCTAGTGAACTTTCAGCACCCCATTGAGCTAGATACTCTCCATCTGATGTAAACTTCTGTATTCTCCAATTATTCTTATCAGCAACATAAATATTCCCATTAGGATCTACTGCTATTCCTTCAGGTAAACTAAATTTATTTTTCCATCCATAAGATAAATCTGTGCCATCTGAACCTAGCTTTTTAACCCTATTGGAAAATGTATCCGTAATATACATATTTCCTGCCTTATCAAGTGCAATGTCAGCAGGATAACCCATTTGCCCAAACTGAGCTATATATGTTCCATCTGCAGTAAATTTTTGTATACGATTGTTTACAGAGTCCGCTACATAGACATTCCCCGTATCATCTATCGCGATGCCTCGAGGATATTTAAATTGTCCATTACCAGTGCCCTCGCTCCCCCACTGTTTTATCAATCTGCCATCTAAGTTCAATTTGTAAATGATATGTTCTATTCTACTTGATACATAGATATTACCAGAGGCATCATCCACTGCAATTCCTCCTAGTTGTTTGCCTGGATCACCAGTACAAAAACCTATAAGCTTTGTTCCATCCGCTTTAAATTTTCTTACACAAGTACTACCCGAATCTAAAACATAAATATTTCCATACTTATCTACTTCTATTCCCCCAGATATTCGAAGACCAGAAGTTTGTAATGTTAGTGGTTTAAACTTTCCAAGCTCCGAAGCCTCTACAGAAGATAAGGTTATTAGGAAAAAGTGTATAGCTATATATAGAAGTGCGAAAAATCTCAATTTCTTGAAACTCAACCTCATCATCTCCTGAATTTTATTATTTAAAAATATATAATCTAAATTATTCATCGATGCTCGCAAAACCTAAAGAAAAGCTGACAATGAATAGTTATTTATGATTTATCCTCGTCAGCTTTTCAGAGTAACCCTTCTCGTATTAACTCTATAATGTTCCTCAGAAATAATATCACTATCTATTTTTTTCTTATATTATTTGAAAGTAATATTAATCTATAAAAATCTTACTCTATTCCGATATAACCGAATGAAGCTATTCTATTGCTTCATGTCCTAAAAGATTTATTGCTGCATTGCTCGATATAAAAAAGCTGCTAATTGTGCTCTTGTCACAGAAGCTTCAGGTCGGAACTTACCATTATCACCTAATGCTATCCCTGCCCGTTCTAGTGCCCCGATATACCCCGCACTCCAATGACTGCTATCTACATCCGTAAATGAACTTGTAGTTTGTGGTTGGAGCTGTAATGTATTCGCTAATATTTTCGCCAATTGGGCGCGTGTAAGATGGTCGGCTGGATGAAAGGCTCCATCAATCCCGTCTATAATACCCGCCTGCTGTAAGATCGTAATCTCATGATAATACGGATGATGTGGTGCTACATCTGAGAAAGCTATTGATGGACGACTCGCCTCAAATGTAAATGCACGTGTCAAGAGGACCGCTACGTGCTGGCGGCTTATCGTCTCATTTGGACGGAAAGTACCATCCTTATAGCCTGTAATGACCCCTTGCGTCGCCAATGCCTCAATTATTTCCTGTGCCCAATGGTTTTCAATATCTTGGAAAGTCACGATTGGCGGCAATGGCTGTGGTGTTTTAGGTGGCTGTGAATTTATCGCTTCTTCCTCTGGTAAGGCTGTCCATTTTGCATAGAGCGTTAAACTTTCTTTCACCAGCATCCGTTTATCCCACGGTTTCGTTAATTCCTTGTCTTGATACCAACCAGCAAAACGGTAACCTTCTCTTGTCGGTATAGGTAAGTCGCTAACTGTTGTATTATAGGCAATCTCTATGTCCTTTAAAGATAACCCTCCATTTGTCTCGAGGGATATTTGAATGGATCTTGATGGATTAGCGGAATTATTGCCTTCCGATGTGGATGGACCCGTAACATTACCTTCATTTGGTGTAGAAGGGTTCGATGCCCACTGTGCATACAATGTGACATCTGCTTTTCCCATTTGGAAGGTTGCATTTTCAGCATAGGATATTCCTTTTCCATCCGCTTGTGTATTCCAGCCTGTAAATGTATAGCCTGTCCTTACTAATTGTCCACTATTTCCTTGAACTGTTACCGTTTTGTTTTCTTCATACTGTGTACTATCCTGTGGTACAGTACCACTTGTTGCGCCATTTGCATCATAGGTTACGGTATACGCTGGCGTATTAGTTTTCGTCCACTGTGCATAGAGGATGACATCCGCTGTACCGATTGGGAAAACGTCATTTGCCTGATACATCGTGCCTTGTCCATCCACTTGTGTATTCCAACCTGCAAATAGATAGCCATCTCTTACTAGATTGCCGCTATTTCCTTGGACTGTTACCACATCATTTTCTTCGTATAACGCACTATCCTGTGGTACAGTACCACTTATTGCGCCATTTGCATCATAGGTTACGGTATACGTTGGCGTATTAGGTTTCGTCCATTGTGCATAAAGAATTACATCCTCTGTACCCATTTGGAAAGTTTCATCGGCAAAATACAGCTTTCCTTGTCCATCTGCTTGCGTATTCCAACCTGCAAATAGATAGCCATCTCTTACTAGATTGCCACTATTTCCTTGAACTGTTACCATTTCATTTTCTTCGTATAGCGCACTATCCTGTGGTACAGTACCACTTGTTGCGCCATTTGCGTCATAGGTTACCGTATAATGATTCTTTATCCATTGTGCGTATAGAATCACATCCGTTGTACCGATTTGAAAAGTTTCATCCGCAAAATACGGCTCTCCTTGTCCATCCGCTTGTGTATTCCAACCTGCAAACGTATAGCCTGTTCTTACTAATTGTCCACTATTTCCTTGAACTGTTACCGTTTTGTTTTCTTCATACTGTGTACTATCCTGTGGTACAGTACCACTTGTTGCGCCATTTGCATGATAGGTTACGGTATACGTTGGCGTATTAGGTTTCGTCCATTGTGCATAAAGAATTACATCCGCTGTACCTATTTGGAAAGTTGCATTTGCATTATACGCCGTGCCTTGTCCATCTGCTTGTGTATTCCAGCCTGCAAATAGATAGCCCTCTCTTACTAGATTACCGCTATTTCCTTGAACTGTTACCGTTTCATTTTCTTCGTATAGCGCACTATCCTGTGGTACAGTACCACTTGTTGCGCCATTTGCATGATAGGTTACGATATACGTTGGCGTATTAGGTTTCGTCCAGTGTGCATAAAGAATCACATCTGCTGTACCGATTGGGAAAGTTTCATTTGCATTATACGCCGTGCCTTGTCCATCTGCTTGTGTATTCCAACCTGCAAACATATAGCCTGTCCTTACTAATTGTCCACTATTTCCTTGGACTGTTACCGTTTTATTTTCTTCATACTGTGTACTATCCTGTGGTACAGTACCACTTGTTGCGCCATTTGCATCATAGGTTACGGTATACGTTGACGTATTAGGTTTCGTCCATTGTGCATAAAGAATTACATCCGCTGTACCTATTTGGAAAGTTGCATTTGCATTATACGCCGCGCCTTGTCCATCCGCTTGTGTATTCCAACCTGCAAATAGATAGCCATCTCTTACTAGATTGCCACTATTTCCTTGGACTGTTACCACTTCATTTTCTTCGTATAACGCACTATCCTGTGGTACTTGACCACTCGTTGCGCCATTTGCGTCATAGGTTACCGTATAATGATTCTTTATCCATTGTGCGTATAGAATCACATCCGTTGTACCGATTTGAAAAGTTTCATCCGCAAAATACGGCTCTCCTTGTCCATCCGCTTGTGTATTCCATCCCGCAAATAGATAGCCATCCTTTACTAGATTACCGCTATTCCCTTGGACTGTTACTATTTTATTTTCTTCATACTGGGTACTGTCCTGTGGTACAGTACCACTTGTTGCGCCGTTTGCATTATAGGTTACTGTATAGTACGGTGTCGTTTCGTATACACCTAAATCAATGGCTGCGCCTTGAATTCGTCTTTTCCCTGCTAAATCTGTGGCAATACTATGTGCATCTGAATTCCCTGCATCAATTGCTGGTCCGCCAACTTTTAAATGCAGATTTCCGCTAGTTGGGGAGACGAATACATCATCAGGCACATAAGTTGCAGGACCGGTAGGATTTGAAGTTGCATCAAACAATTGACCTTTGTATCCTTTTTCTACCGGCACATCGAGCAAACTATTTGTTGTCTGCCCCTGATAATCAGTCAGTGCTGCTGTATGACCATTTCCAATAATAATACTATTAATAATTTTGCTATTTGCAGCACCTCCGTAAATAGCTGCTGGACTATTTGAATAGATGGTCGCATTTATCAAGCTAAAATCCGCAAAAATATTATAAAGAGCACTACCCTTATTCGCATTATTTGAAATAAATAGGGCATTAATTAATGATGGATTGCCAGACTCATTAAGTAATCCACCACCTAACTCGCTTTTATTTCCATTAAAAATTACATTTGTGATAAGTGGATTACTTTGCAATCGATTGTATATTCCACCACCCCTACTTATTGCTATATTCCCATGAAATTCGACGTTATTTAATTCCGGAGCACTTCTGTTAGCATTAAACATAGCTCCTCCACTATCCGATTCATTGTTCCTAAATATTACATCTGTGAATTTTGGGCTACTCTCTCTATCATTAACTATTCCCCCTCCAAAATACGCTGCTTTATTTTGCTCAAACATGACATTTGTTAAGATTGACTTATTACCAGGTCCATTATTGTATATCCCACCTCCTTGTTGCGATGCTATATTTTGGCTAAATGTCACATCTGTTAAGGTTGAGGCACTATTACCGTAATTTGCTATACCTCCTCCGTGAGCCGCTTCATTGTTCGTAAATTTTGCGTGCTCTATTATAATGTCACATGAATTATTTTGAATGCCCCCACCGCTACGTGTTGCTTTATTTTTATTAAAGACCACATTTGTTATTTTAGGAGCACTCTCATTCCAATTGAATATACCTCCTCCTGAGTTCGCTTCATTGTCAGTAAACTCAACATTCATTAAGGTTGGTGAACTTTGCAAATTGTACATCCCACCACCAAAATAGTTTGCCTTATTGCCATAAAAAATAACATTCCTCAAAGTTGGGTTATTTCCTGAATTGTACATACCTCCCCCATGCTTATGAGAAGTGAGATAACCATCCGCATGTCCTGCTGAGATCGTGACGCCATCAAGGATTGCAGTTGCATTTAATTTTAAATCATAATTATTTGGATGATAAAAAACATGATATGCCGCTTCTCCACTTGGAAGTGCACCACTTAATATCGTTTTATTGTGCGTGAAATCTCGATTCTCGACTGTCTCCTCATCACTATCTCCTTTAAAGCCACCGTAAATAGCTACACCATTTTTCATTTTGAAATGGGCAGTACGAGCGTCCCTCACATCATCTAGTCGTGTCGGTGTATATGTTCCTTGTGCAATCCAAATTTGGTCACCAGTCTTTGCCTTTGATAATGCGCTCTGTAAATCTAGAAAAGCATTCTCCCAACTTGTACCATCTTTTTTACCACCAGCAACATTTGTATTCACATAAATAATGTTGCTCGCCGCTAATAACGAGCTTTGCTGGACTGTCTGATGATTCATTGCTGCAAGCACAGGTATACTACCAATGAAGGTATATAAGATTAATAAACATATAGAAAGAATGGGTATTACCTGTGGCCTAGTCTTTCTCATACCATCCCTCTTTTCGTTTAGTCTTGTTAGAAATTGTTACTATAGCCTACATATATTACTCAAAAGTAATATACGTGTATATCGTGATGATTCCAGTAGTGCAACCGCACACCTTCTGTCCGTGGACTCTACTAACCTCCCTTCTATTTATTTTATCTTCTCTCTGACTATATATAAAATACTGGAATTATATTAACGGAGGGGAATTGCTTAAAAAGCCTTGAGCATATATCCCGATACGACATAGCTATAGCCAATTTCAATTCCAATTTTATATTACTGAAAAGTAATATTCAACTATAAAAAGAAAAATATAAATTTTCCTTTTTAACTCCATTTGAGAACACTATTTTTCTCTATTTAGCATTCCTTCTATCAGTAAATCGACAATATCCGTTGCGATTTCTTGTGGTTGTTTTTTCTGTGGTAGTAATTGAATGAATGTTAATCGTTCAATTATGCCTATTAAGCATTCTGCCACTGTTTGCGTATCTAAATCTTTCCGAAAGTAACCTGCATCTACTTCAAAATCCAGATTGTCTTTTATTTGCTTGACCATTTGTGCTTTTATTTCATCTGCCTTTGTTGATAAATAAAACCCAATACGTGTTAAATTAGGGTTTTTAGAAAAAAACACCAGTAATTCTTTTACGTTATATATAATACGCTCTTTTACTGTTGCTTGCTCCAATGCAGGCTGTAAGCGGCTTTTTTTGGCAAAATCAATCATGCGTAAGCGAAATAAATTTTCTAATTCTTCGAAAATAGCATCCTTATTTTTAAAATACAAATAAAAAGTGGGTTGACTTAATGAAGCAGCTTTAACAATCGAACTCACTTTTGTATCATGATATCCATGTTGTGCAAATTCATTTGCTGCGATTTCAAGAAGTAGTGCCCGACTTTCTTCACCACTAGCGCCTTTAGGTCTTCCTCTTTCTCCCATTCAAAACACTCCTACATAAAAATTACTACTAGTCCCACATATACATTTCATTATAATGTATATGTAGTTACAATTTCTAAACGAACAATCAAAAATTTACTGATACTATACATGAAAGTGACCACTTAGGCAAATACTTTTCCATTCATTCAATTACTTTATTTTGCGACCTTTTATCGCACATCAACATTGTGACACACTATTGGCAAAAGTATAACAAATACACCTCGTAAAAATTAGACATGAAATCTATCTTTTACGAGGTTGTCTTTTGTTTGGCTCACCATCTTTTTTTACTATTGAAATTTTAAAATCTGCTCATTACTATTTGCCAGACTTAATCCGCCGTGGTAACAAACTACGGATTCTATGTCTAGATTTATATATTTCTTTAATGATTGGCGAGCAGCCTCTATATTTAAAGTAGTTGGAAGATGAACTCCCTGCAGTACACCGTTTACACTATACATCGAATCCCCTGCAACAAGTGTTTTACTTTGCCTCAAATATAGACTAATGTGACCTGGGGTATGTCCTGGCGTATGGATTACGAGAATTCCCCCACAATATGGCAGCTCTTGACCGTCATGTAACGTCTCATCTACTCTTCCCTTCGGTGGATTCGCTATATGCCCATCTTTCAGAAGTGGAAAATCCCCTTGAATATAAGGTTTATCTAGCTCATGCGCGTATACTTTCATATTACTTCCATCGTTTTGTAATATGTCAGGTAGGTTCCCTATATGATCTATATCCTGATGTGTCAAAATCACAACTTGTATATTGTCAAAAGCCACGCCTATCTTATCTATTGCTACGCGCAAATCTTCCATTTGTCCAGGAAATCCAGTGTCTATTAAAACGGCCATGTCTTGATCCCATAAAAGCGTGGGATAGATCATGGTCCCATTAAATTCAAGCTCCAAAACCTCTACTCCTTTAGAAACTTGCATAACTTTGCCTCCTTGACAATTCGATTTTTTAATAAGATTTTCTTACATTAGAAAATCTTTTGCTTAATAACATGCTGCAAAGTCCCTTTCTGCCAGAGTAACTTCTTCAATGTTTCGTAATTGACTAGAACCGTTCCAACAATAATCGTCAAAGTACCTATGCCAGTTAACCAAGATAGATATTCTTGATAAAAAATAACACCTAATACTACAGCGATTAAGGGAGAAATATACAGCCATGTAGAAGGAAAAATTGGATTTGTCCGTGAAACAAGCCAATAATAAATGCTATGCCCAATCATTGAGCCTACAATAATTAAATAAAGAAGGGAGCCCATTGAAGCGAGATTTAACAGATTGTTAAACTGAATGTTCTCGGTAAAAAACGATAAAATAATTAATAGCATCCCGCCGTACATCATTTGCACTGCATTTAAGGCAATTGGTGATGTCGTTTCAAATTTTTGGATAACATGTTTCGTATAAATTGTTCCTATTGCATAAAATAGCTCACCTACTATGATGGCGAGACAACCAACCATCCAGAAGGTACTTATTTCAATTGAAAAACTAGGTATAATCAACAGTGTGACACCAATAACTCCGACAACACAACCGATCAATGATTGACGATTTCCTTGTTGTTTCAATACCAATGTTTGAATAATGATAATCATCATCGGACCCGTAGCAGATAAAACAGCTGCAATTCCTGATGTCACATACTGTTCTGCCCAGTATAATGCGGCAAACGTTCCAAAAGTCAAACATACCCCTGTAAAAAACATCTCTTTCCGCCATAATAACCGGATTGTCGTTTTTTCTCTCCAAACCATAAAACTAAATAGCAGCAAACCAGCAATGAAAAAACGAAGCCCAGCTGATAAAAACGGAGGTACCCCTGCATCAACACCAATTTTAATCGCTAAAAAAGTCGTACCAAAAATCAAACACATAAAAATATAATTAATCATCACCATATCAATCTCCTCCTTTTTTCTATCATAAAAGAAGGAACGTAGAACAGATTGAAAAAGATAGAACAGATTAACATCGTTCGTGATACAATCTTTTTGAATAGGAGGAATCAAAGTGGACAAAACGATTGAACATAAAGATTATCTTTTTAAGAAAGTATATGATTATGTACTACACCGTATAGAACGCAACGAATGGAAAGAACATGAAAAGATTCCCTCCGTCCGCCAATTAGCTTCTGAAATGAATGTTCATCGATTAACGGTCTTAAAGGCTTATCAATTATTAAAAAAGCATGACAAAGTTTATGTAAAAGATAAAGCAGGCTATTTTGTCCAATCAATCGAAACAAAACATTTTGAAAATCTAAATCAAAGCAATCCGATTGTTTCTGCATACTTACAAAAAAATCATTTATCTGAAATCCATCAGCCAGCTGTTTCCTATCAATTTTCGCAGGCGTTAATTGATCCCAACCTTTTACCTAATCATTATTTTTCAGATTACGTAAAAAAAGTGTTTGATCTTTATCCAAAAGTACTTGCAACTTACTCAACTGTGCAAGGTGATTTAGAACTACGTGAAACACTCACACAGTATTTTATCAACCAGTATAAAACACATATTAGTGCAGATGAGTTGCTCATTACTTCTGGCTCACAGCAAGCGATTCACCTTATAGCCCAAACTTTTATTAAGCCTAGAGACGTCGTTTTATTTGAACGTCCAAGCTATAGTGCTGCGATTGATATTTTTAAAGCACAGGGAGCCCAGATTGTTACGGTGGATATTCATCCAAAAGGGTACGATTTACAACAACTTGAATTATATATTAAGCAATATAAACCGCGATTATTTTATCTCAATCCGACATTTCATAATCCGACTGGCTATACTGTTCCTATTGAGCAGCGCAAAAAATTAGTAGAATTAGCTGAACAATATCGACTGTTATTAATTGAAGATGATGCTTATCACGACATATATTTTGATGAACCCCCTCCACCACCCATTTATACCTATGATAGTGCTGGGACAGTCATTTATATCCGAAGTTTTTGCAAATATATTTCACCTGGTTTAAGAATTGCGACTGTTATTTGTCAATCATCATTAATGAACGCATTGCTAACAACGAAATCGTTAGCGGATAATGGCTCACCACTTCTCAATCAAAAAATTTTTCTCCATTACTTTTCATCTCTAAGATTGCAACAACACTTGGAGAAAATTCGAATTGCTCTTCAAATTCGAAAGGAAATCATGGAGGAAGAGCTAGCCATAACAGATTGGCGATGGACCAGTCCAAAAGGCGGTTTGAATTTATGGGTACAGCTTCCAAATAATTTTCCAACTGAATTATTATTAAGCAAAAGTTTCGAACAAAATATTTCCTTTGTGCCAGGACAAGTTTGTGATCCATTAAAACAATTATCTTCTTGGATTCGTTTAAGCTATTCTTACACAAATGAAAAACAATTAAAAGAAGGGCTAAAAAGGTTTGTAGCAGTGGCACAATCACTTTCTAAGTGAGCTGCCATACAACAAAAGTGTTAGATTGACTGCAATCAATCTAACACTTTTTTGTTATGTCGTTGATGTCACCAAAGGCTCCGTTACCGACAACTAGTTTTTCATTCTATTTTTTGCAAAAGCAAAATACACGAACATTATTTCTCTGTTTCTTAAAACTTATTCGCATTGGCCCAGCCTCGATACGATAGACAAAGAAAGTTCAAGTTATTTCTCGTATGTCATTTGTCTTTTTCTTCTCATATACCATACAGATTATTTTTCTACTATTACTTGTATGACACGGCGAGTACTTGTTTGAATCGACGTATCATATTGTTCTACTTCCCCCGTAAAGTAATGTTTTAATTTATAACGACGAGCCCATCTTAAGATATTCTCCGCATTATATAAATGAGACATATCTTTTGGTCCCCCCGTATTGTATAAAAGCTGTGCGTATTCATATACCTCAAACATAAATACACCGTTTAGTTTTAAAGAGTTCATAATTTTATCAAGTACTACTAATTGGAAGCTATGAGGAAAATGCCCAAAAACCATTATTGCGCCATCATAGTTTTCTTTAGGCAGTTTGTACTCTATTAATTCTACCCTTTTTGTGTCGATCGTTACGCCATTCATATTTGCCAGTAATTGAACTTTAGCTAGTCCTTGTGAAGTAGAATTATAAACCGTTACCTTATATCCTAGTTTTGCTAAAAATACTGCATTCGCTCCCTCATTTTCTTCATACGCAGCAATTTTGGCATGCTTTGGGAAATAATGTACAGAAGACTTAATAAATCGATTCGCTTCCGTTCCATACACATATAGTGGTGGACTCTCTTGTTCACGCCCCATGCTCATACCCTTCCTCCCATTTATACGTAAAACGATTCCAGTATTTTAAACTGATGTTTTTATTACCATCATTATAAAAAACAATTGAGAAATTCTAATGAATTTTAGTAACAAAAAAGTAAATTTCATTTAAAGTCGATATTTTGCTCTCAACAATTAGCTTCTATTGCGTGAAATCAAGAGAAATCGGACAAACCATTTCTACGTTATACATTATTTTGACAAACTAATGAAGTTTAGTTGCTTTGGATTTCACATATTACTCATCTGCGTTTCAAATCTATTTAGTATGATATGCGTTGAATGTCATTAAAAACAGAAAGGAAGAGTAACTATGAATTTTCCATCGGTCGATTATACTTGGTTTGGGAACGGCACTGTCATTGCTCTTATTGCCATTATTCATGTAATTATTAGCCATGGCGTGGCAATTGGAACCTCTGTTTTAGTTGTATCTACTGAGTATAGAGCCATGAAAAGAAAGAACGAAGCATTAGATCAAGTAGCAAAAACAATGTTGAAATGGGTATTAATCATTACTACAACTATGGGAGCTATGACTGGAGTAGGGATTTGGTTTTCAACAACCGTCATACAACCGGACTCAATTTCTTCTTTACTACGCATTTTCTTTTGGGCATGGGTTGTGGAATGGGGCGCATTTATTTCTGAAGTGATTATTCTTATTGTCTATTACTATACATGGGATAAATGGACAGAGGGCGAACGTAAACGAAAGCATATTATGTTGGGTGTCGCACTTAGTATTGCTTCATGGGTAACGATGGTAATCATTACAGGTGTCTTAGCCGCAAAATTAACGCCGGGACGTTGGATTGACACATTTTCATTTTGGAATGCATTTCTCAACCCAACTTACTTCCCTTCACTCGGATTCCGTATGTTTTTAGCAATAATGCTAGCTATCTCGTTAGTATCATTTTTCATTCGTTGGCGCATTAAAGATAAAGCGTTACGAACAGAAGTTTTTCGAGTGTTTGCATTCTGGGGTGCTATCGCCTTACCACTAACTTTTATTACGGGATTATGGTATTTATGGGCCATCCCAACTGAAGCCTATAACATGATTGTTTGGTCGACAGGCATGTCTGAGGTCATTTTCAAAAGTCTCAATATTTTAGGTTTTAGTATCCTTCTTATTTTCTTAGTATGGCTCGTTAAAAGTCCAAAAAACGTTCCGTGGATGCTATCAATTGCTGTCATGTTTTCTTCAATCGGTTTTATTGGGGAATTTGAAGTTGTAAGAGAGAGCGTTAGAAAACCATACATTATTTATAATTATATGTACGCAAACGGAATGTTAGCGAAAGATGAAGAAACACTGAAAAAAGAAGGTTATCTAGCAAATGCAACATGGGCAAAAGAAAAAGAAGTTACTGACAACAATATGGTGGAAGCTGGTCGAGACGTTTTCGTTGGTCAATGTATTACTTGTCATACGATTGATGGATGGCGAGATACACGAGCTTTAGCTACTAGAATGAAAGGTTGGGATAAGGAAGCCATTATGTCCTTTATTCCTAATATGCATTATGCACAAGTAGCAATGCCACCATTTATGGGGACAGAAGAAGAGATTGAAGCATTAGCCACTTATATTGTAACAGAATTGGAAAATGATAAAGAGGTGACCCAAAAATGAACCATCTAGTTTTTGCATTAATTTCTTCTGATAACCCTTTACCGATTCCTGCACCCATTGGTTTACTAGAAATTTTGATTGTCTTAACATTTATTCTTCATATTATTTTTGTGAATTTTACTATTTCATTGACTGCAGGTGCTGTTGGGCTAGAAATTACGGGGATAATGAAAAAAAATAGTTTATTTGATAAAATGGCACAAATTTGTTCCTTCCATGCTTCAATACATAAGAGTATTGCAGTTGTTTTAGGTGTTGGTCCATTATTAATTGTAAGTGTCTTATATACACAATATTTTTATTCTTCCACAATTTTAATAGGGAAGGCTTGGATGAGTTTATTAATCCTACTCATTGCTGCATTCCTATTGTTATACATTTATAAGTTCACTTGGGTTAAATTCCAAACAAACAAATTATTGCATTTGAGTATTGGCCTATTAGCCATGTTAATTTTGTTTTTTGTCCCTCTTATTTTTATTGTCAATGTCACTTCCATGTTATATCCGGATCGTTGGGGAGAAGCAAATGGTTTTTTTGAAAGCTTATTTTACTATCCTCAAATTTGGCAACGTTACCTACATTTTATGCTCGCGAGTTTAGCAACAGGTGGCTTTTATATGTTTGTCTATTTTGCTTATTTGAAACGAAAGCAGAAGAAACTAGAGCAACATGAACAAGCATTAAAACTTTTTGGTGCCAAAGTAGGCTTTTGGGTTACAATTACACAGTTAGTAACTGGTTTTTTATTATTATTTTCTTTCAATACGAATATTCGTATGCTTTATTTAGGCGAAGATTTATTGTTAACTTCTTTACTTATTATTTCTATTGTCTTAACAGTCATCCTTTGTATGCTACTCTATGCAGCAGGCTATAAGGATTCTGCTAATTCTTTTCTCGCCTCTATTTTGGTCTTCATATTAGTTATTGGTATTATGGGCTGGATGCGTCATGAATTGAGAGAAGCCTATTTATCACCTTATCTCGATGAACATCCACGAACAGAGGAGCGATTAGAGTCTACGTTGAAATAGAAATATAGACCGCAAGGAACACCGTAGACAAAGTCGATTTATTCGACTTTGTCTATTCAATATATAGTGATTACGTTTTAAACACTCGTAACTTACTATTCTTCTTGCAGCAGAAACTCTTCCTCATCTGGTTCCCACGCTTGACCAAATGAATGATCTTTAAATAGTGCTGCAAGTCCTGTAATCTGCTTCAATCGTAATATTTCATCGCGATCCATCCCCAAATGCTTTGCAATCCATGCATCAGAGCGCCCCAGTTCGTGTAGTTCTTTCACGATGTTACTCATCAAATCTACATTATGGCTTCCTCTAGCACGGTTATGTCGTATGGTACTTGCTATTCGCTGATCAATCGGCTTATCTATGATAGATACAGGTAGCATACCTCCTTCACGCTCATAGATATCTGAAAACTCCTTCATAATTCGATAACGATGAAACCCATCCACAATAATATAGTTATCCTCTTCCTTGTTATGATAACAAACGATGGGCATTGTATAGCCGTCATTTTTAATACTATCGTACAACAGTTTCATCTCGGGTGGCGCAACGGCATTCGGATTATAATCATTCGGTAAGATTTTTTCGAATGGGATTGGGTAAATTTGATAAACTGGACTCTTACTCTTCACTATCCATATCCTCCAAACTTCTATATTTTTTTTTGATATAGTCAAGTTGGGATTGTTGTTGACGTGTTAAACCATATCCCATAAATCGGCAAATATGATCATTCTTCAGAATACAGAAACACATCCGTTTCCAACTTGGAATATCCTTAGTTGACTTGATATCATCCGTATCATCTGGTATTTTTTGCAAAAAAATGATGCGCGAATTCTTAAACGTCGTATAGTTAGACACGCCATTCCTTTTAATTTTATAACCATTTTCTTCTAATTCTCGAATTGTTTCTTCTTCGAGTCCACCACCAACTGTATGCCAAAATTCAATGGATTTATTAAATTTCTTAATATAATTATTCCGTAGTTGTAAAGGCAAAGTCTGCAATAAAAATTGCGTATAGGACTTCCATGTATGCCCTTCTGGAAGTGTGACTGTCCGATATCCCATGGCTTTTGTCTTTGCATATATCTGCGTAAAATTAGCACCTTGTACTCTTCCTACTAACTTCACCCAAATTTGTGGATCAAGAATTCGGTAGAGGTTCAAGGAATCTTTAGCATAATCTTGAAACGGGGAGGCAACACGCATTTGAGAAGCTGTTAATCCAGCCTTATAATACAAGTCATAAAGTGGATTATAATCATAGTTGAAAGCATAATAGGCATGCCAAACATCTTCAACAGACCAGTCGTAAAGCGGTGAAGCTGTCCAAACATCCTTAAACTGTTGTGTAATCCAGCACTGTTCTTTATAACCATACTTCTTATTTACAAATCCACTATACCGTTGCAGAGACTCGTCTGCGCGAATTCCTAGTAAGCAGACCGTTTTCTCCCCCCCATGTGACTGTCGATACCATCGGCCAAATTGCTTTGCCAAATCTTCCTGATGCATCTTATAACGGTAAGTATGTATTGGATTATTCTCAAGATTAATGACATAGTCGTATTTCGGCATTGCTCTGACCCAACTATCTTTCTTACTATCATCCCATGGATACCAGTACATTTCGTAACTACTTAAAGCCGTTCGAGTAGCCATCGGCAAGCATACCCAATAACGCTCCACTCTATCTGTCAGTCGTTCAAATGTTTTTTCTACATATTCTGTCGTTACACTATATTGCGCTTCAAAATCCTGATGAAATACGCCAATTATCTGATGTGGATAATAAGTATCTCTAAAATCCATCAAAAGATTCAACAATAGACCGCTGTCTTTCCCACCAGAAAACGAAAGATAGATGACATCAAATTCACTAAAGATAAAATGCAATCGCTCCTGTAATGCTTGGTATACATTTTTTTGAAGATAATTTCTCCGCACACATACCTCTCCTTGTCATTTTCAACAATATCCTTAAAATCAACAAAAAAACAGCTATGCAACTGTGTTAGATCAGTCGATACCTGTCTTTTTCTTTCAAAACTAATCCTTCACATAGCTTTAATAGCAACTGTTTAATCCGTCAATAGATTACCAATATTGCTAGACCAGCCCTATTTTTAGCAACAACAGCTTGTTAAACACAGTGACATTTCTTCGAATACCGATAAATTATGTACAAAGTTAGTATAAAAAATTTTCTATTGAGTGAAAAGCATCTTTTTTTCGAAAATTTCGTGAACTAATTATATTTGATAATTTGTATAATATTTTCTTCACTACAAAGTCAACAAGGGTTGATGAAGACAATTCAAAACTTACAATTAAAAGACTGCAAATGGAACTCTTTAACATAATGAAGAAATTAATTTAGGAATGTCTTCCACTATCAAACAAAAATCCATTAGTAGCTTTTTCTTGAATTTATTTCTTCAAGCAAAATGGGATTTTAAGCACTTACTCCTATCAACATGAACCTCTTCACGTTTTAATAGAAAGATTAAATCAAACAAACATTTAATATTTCTCTTTTAGGTATTAAAGTAACATTAAAAAGGGACTATGGGATGGGTGTTCCTTCTCGAAATTTACAAATAACTTGAGGTTTTCCTTCTTCAGTATGAACGCTTTCTTATTAGCTATTGAATCTGCCAATATTTCAGCCTTATACGGTGAATCAATATCCAATTTAATTTCATATTTACACTTATACAGACGTTCAGGATTAATAATGGGACTTGACATAAAAGAGTTGGACGAATATAAAATAAAACGGTAGCCTATGATGTTCCTTCTGGCAACCGTTTTATTTTTTTAATATAAAATTTTCTTTTTATTTTACATCAACTATTAAAACAAATGGTTCTAAAAACATTCCACTATGCGACCGAACTAAAAATCTATTGAGAGGCTAAACTATTTGAAGTATCTTTAATAGCATTATCGATTATTTTCAGTTCACTTTCCTTTAAGTTATTTTTGAAAACATCCTTATATCCCTTTAAAAATTTCAACTTATCTGTAGAATTTCTTTCATTTATAAAAAACGTGTAATCTTCTTTAACAAGATTTCTTATGGCTATCATCGGTACTTCACTTACTACAGGATAAAATTTTGAGTTGTATAATCCTTTCTTCATATTGCTAGGATAAAATTCCCCAATCATTATTCCTTGATAAATAAATTCCGGCTTAAGTTCCTGATGAAGCTTTTTTAATATATTATCTAAAGGTTTATTTGATAAAAAAATAATTAATAATGATTTGTATTTTTCTAAGTATTCTTCCTTTATTTTAATTTTTTTAAAATTTTGTACACCCTCTATAATTATATCTTTTACTTCATTTTCATTTACTTCCATCCGATCAATTATAGAACAAAAAATAGCTTCCTCCTGTAAAGCTTTTGGAAGAAAGGGGCAAATAGCCCCCTTTGCACCTTTTTCTGGATGAGGTCGTGCACAAAAATCTAAATATTCTATAGCCGTATCTATTTCTTTTCGGTTATAATTATCTTTAACAAATTTTAAATTTAACAACTTGTTCAATGCATTTCCCCCAATTACTTTTATGATCCCTTAATATTTCCCCAATATTTTCTGTATCACTTCTGTATTTTTAATAATGTTATAGCTATTAAACATCTCTTTATGTTCACCATAACCTTTATGTTCTGTGAATTTTTTTGTGTATCCTTCCCATTTTATAAGCTTCTTATCAATATCGTAGTTGTTATTAGCATTAATTAGATGAATATCCGCATTAATATATGGTTTATTTATAGTATTGTTAAGAAACTTTATAAAAGATCTCATTTTTTTTCTAATATAAAAGTCTTCATCTTTTAACTGCTCTTTGATTAAAGCTGAGCCTAAGAATTTCCCCGAGTTTTCAACATAGTCGGTCATCGCATTTTCAATCTCAAATTCAATAGCCTCGGTAGATGCTTTTACAATATTGTTTAACGGTAATGAATCTAACATAACAATACAAGAAACAGATATACCTTTATTTTCCATAACTTTTGCTACCTCAAATGCTAAGTTACCACCAGCTGAATAACTAAGAAAAATAAAAGGTGATTTATCTTGAATTTTTTTTAGCTTTTCAATAATATCCATAATATTTATATTTTCTTCAGGTATATCAAGCGCATACAATGAAAATTTATTATTTAATAGCTCAGCCATTTTTGAATAAATCATTCCTAAACCAATTATAGGAGGAAAACATATAATATTTTTCTTCTTTGGATTATTAAGACGAGTTAATTCGACCAGGCTACTCTTCGTGACTTTATTACTTTTCTCCGCTATAATTTTAGCAATCATTTGAACATTAGGGTTATTGAAGATTAATTGGACCGGTATATCAAATTTAAATTCTTTTCTTAACCAATTAACAAAAGTTACTATTTTTAATGAGTTACCGCCCAAATCAAAAAAGTTATCATTCCTTCCAATATTTTCAACATTCAATATTTCTGACCAAATATTAGTAATCATTATTTCAATATCATTATTGGGTGGTATATATTTTTTATTTTCAAACTTTTTATTAGGAATTGGTAAAGATTTTTTTTCTATTTTGCCATTCTTACTTAAAGGCAATGATTTTAAAAGCACAAAAGAATCCGGAATCATATATTTAGGCAAATGTAAATATAAATAGTTTTTTAATTGTTTAATATCTATTTCATATTTACTCTCTATATAGGCACAAAAGAACTCATCACCAGTTTCATTCGATCCGATATTAACTACAACATTATCTATTCCATCATACCCCAATATAAAAGTCTCAATTTCCCCAAGCTCGATCCTATATCCGCTAATTTTTACTTGATTATCTTTTCTTCCTATAAATTCAATATTCCCATCTTTTAATTTTCTTACTAAATCCCCTGTTTTATAAAGTCTACTATGTTTATTAAACGGATTTGGAATAAACTTCTCTTCAGTAAGGTTTATATTGTTTAAATACCCCCTTGCTATACCTTCGCCTTCAATATAAAGCTCACCAATTACTCCTACCGGTTGCTTTTGTAAATATCGATTTAAAACATATGTTTTTGTATTAGGAAAGGCTTTACCAATTGGTACATAATTACATTCTTTATTCGCAATGCTATTACCCTCATAAAATAAAGAATCAATAGTAGTTTCTGTTGTACCATAAGTATTAAATATCCTTATATTCCCGCCAAATCTTTGAATAATAATTTTAAAATCAGGCATAGGACATACATCAGAACCAAATATAATAATTTTCATAAAACTAACATCGACTTTATTTTCATAAATATATTGTAATAAGGGAATTAATAATTTTGGCGTAGATTCAAGTATATTAATCTTGTTATTTACTATTAATTGTGAAAGTAATTTAAAATCAAGAATAGTATCTGTTGAACATAATATTAACTGACCACCAAACAACAGTGTTCTTGCAAGATCACCTGCAAAAACATCAAAAGAAAAACTAGCTAATTGTAATAGTTTCACATCAAATTCTTGGAGTTTATATATATTGTTCCAACTATAAGCTATGCTTAAGTAATTTTTGTGACTAATCATTACCCCTTTAGGTTTTCCCGTAGAACCTGAAGTATAAATTACATAGACTAAATCATCTTTGTTAACTGATATATTTAGGTTACAACTATTACCTTTAAATAAACTTTCCTCATCTAAATCGATCTTTTGTTGATTATTTATTAAATGATAATAATTTTTATTAGTTAATATTATTTCAGCACCACAATCATCAATTATAGATGTAATTCTTTCCAATGGAGTAGTAGGGTCAATAGGAACGTACGCTCCTCCAGCTTTCAAAACACCTAAAATTCCAACAATCATTCCCAAGGATTTATCAGCAATGATACCAACAATAGTATCAGAATTTACATCTAAGCTTACTAATTTCCTTGCTAATTGATTTGACTTTTTGTTCAATTCATCATAAGTCAAAGTTTCTTCTCCACATACTACAGCAATTTTATTGGGAGTCTTAGATACTTGTTGTTCAAAAATTTCATGAAACACTTTTTCAGTAAAACTCGACAAAAAATCTTTATTTATGCAATCTTCCCCTTCTTCCTCAATATTTTCAATGATGTTAATCTGCGATATTTTATTTGAACTATTTTGAGTAACATTATATAAAATTTGGATAAAGTGATTTTTTAAACTTTCAATAATTTCAATATCAAATAAACTGGTTGCATACTCAATATTTAAAGTTAATTGACTATCTTTTTCTTCGATAGTAAATGTTAAATCAAACTTTGAGGTCGTATTTGTGAGCTCATAGGGACTTACATGTGTATCTCCTAATTCAAAAGGAACTATACTTTCAACATGCTGTAAATCAAACATTGTGTCAAAAAGTGGATTCCTACTTAAATCCCGTTTCAGCTCTAACTTCTCTACTAAAACATCATACGGATAATCTTGGTTTTCAAGTGCTTCTAATGTATCTCTTTTCACTTCTTCAACCAATTGTAAGAAAGTCTTTTCTCCTCGCGGATATGTTCGAATCGCTACTGTATTCACAAACATCCCCATTATATCTTTTACGTCCGCATGAGTTCTTCCTGATACTGGCGTACCAATAATAATATCTTCTTGTCCTGTATATTTTGCCAATAAAATTGAATATGCAGCTAAAAGTGTTGTATAAAGCGTCGAATTTGTTCTATGCGCAAGATTCTTTAATCCTTCTGTTAATTCACTATCTATATTAAATGAAATACTGGACCCTTTAAATGTTTGAACTGGTGGTCTCTGATAATCTGTAGGCAATTCTAATATAGGGATTTCGCCATCAAATTTGTCAAGCCAGTACGTTTCTTGTTGCTTCAATTTATCTGTTTGATATTGTTCGTTTTGCCATGCTGTATAATCTTTATATTGAATTGCCAATGCTGGTAATTCATTACCTTCATAAAATTCTTTCAATTCCTTAGTTAAAATATTGATTGATATCCCATCTGATATTATATGATGCATATCAAACAATAACATATGTTTATCTAAACCTATGTTCCATACCTCAACACGTAGTAAAGGGGCTATGCTTAAATCAAATGGTTTTATAAATTGCTTAATTTTCTCCGAAATTTCTATCTCAGCACATTTATTGTACTGTAAATCTAATTCGGCTGATTGGTGAATCTCTTGTATTGGTTCACCATCTAACCAACTAAAGGAAGTCCTTAAGGACTCGTGTCTAATAATTAGTTTCTTAAATGCCTCGTGTAACTGTTCTAGATCTAAGTTTCCTTCTAATATGAACGCTCCTGGCATATTATAAGTAACACTAGTAGATTCAAGTTGATTTATAATTAGCAATCTTTTTTGCGCTGATGATGTGGCATAATAATCCTGTTCCTTTACTGGTAATATAGGCATGTAGTGCTCTTTAACTTTTTTTTCGATAATTTGACTGATTGATTCAATCGTCGGATTCTCAAAAAGCTCTTGCAGTGTAATTGAAACATGTAAAGACTTACTAATAAATGATATAAGACTTATAGCTTTTAAAGAATGTCCTCCTAAACTGAAAAAATCATCATTAATTCCAAATTTATCTATTTTAAGAATATTAGACCAAATTTTCACAAGTTGTTTCTCTATATCTGTTCTTGGAGCCATATAATTCGTTTCATCATTTATAATGTCAGTAGGATCCGGTAAATTCTTTCTATCTACTTTTCCATTAGTAGTGAGCGGTAGTTTTTCTAATTGGATGAATCGCGTCGGAATCATATAACTCGGTAGTACTTGGCCCAATTCTACTTTTAATTCAGCTACATGTAATTTCTTATCTGATACTACATATGCACATAAATACCTTGTCCCCATTGCATCTTTCGGTGCAGTTACTACGGCTTCTTTTATTTGAGAAATTCTCGTTAAGCGACTCTCTATTTCATCGAGTTCTATCCTATATCCTCGAATCTTCACCTGATTATCAATTCTACCTAAATACTCAATATTACCGTCAGGTAACCACTTAGCTAAATCCCCAGTTCTATACATTCTTTCTCCTGGATTAAATGGATCTGGTAAAAATTTTTCAGCTGTCATTTCTGGCTGATTTAAATAACCTCTTGCAACTCCTGCTCCACTTATATAGAGTTCTCCTGCAACACCTATTGGTGTCATTTGTTTAGTTGAAGTTAAAATATATATTTTTATATTTGAAATAGGTTTTCCAATAGGTATACTTACTAGTTTCTTGTCATTTGTACAATTATAATAAGTGACATCTACAGTTGCTTCTGTAGGTCCATATAAGTTCGAAAGCTGGACAGAATAAACATTACCAATTAATTGATAAAATAAATTAACATGAGCACTATTTAATGATTCACCACTAGTAAATACATGATTTAATGATTTTAAATTCCATTGTTTTGAACTACTTTGTAAATAATTAATGAAACTTTGAAGCATTGATGGTACGAAGTGTATTTTTGTAATTTTATGTCGCTCGATTGTTTGTAAAATAGATTCAGGATTTTTCTCCCCATCTGGAGTTAAAAACACAACTTTAGCTCCTACAAAAAACCACCAAAATAATTCCCACACTGAGACATCAAATGTAAATGGAGTTTTTTGTAAAATTACATCTGATTCGGCTAAAAAGTATTCTCGTTGCATCCAAAATAACCTATTAATAACTGAATGATGTTCAACCATTACTCCTTTAGGTATTCCTGTAGAACCTGAAGTATAAATAATATATGCAAGAGTTTTTCCCGTAATATTATAATTTGGATTAGATGTCTCTTGTTTATATATTTCACTATCATCTAGTGTAATTATTGATACATTGTT
This sequence comes from Lysinibacillus sphaericus, assembly GCF_002982115.1. Taxonomy (GTDB): domain Bacteria; phylum Bacillota; class Bacilli; order Bacillales_A; family Planococcaceae; genus Lysinibacillus; species Lysinibacillus sphaericus. The sequence goes on from NZ_CP019980.1 coordinate 3,212,087, forward strand.
TTCGCGTAATGTATTCTCTACATCCTTTTGACACAGTACCCATTGCGTATTCGTATCTTGAAGCATAAAATCTACTCTATCTTTGGGGTATGTTTTATCAATTGGTAAATATGCACCGCCTGCCTTTAATACTCCTAGAATACTAATCATCATTTCTAACGAGCGGTCCATCATTATCCCTACTATACTTTCTTCTTTAACACCTTTTTCTCTTAAATATCTAGCTAACTGATTTGCACGTTGATTTAATTCTTTGTAAGTGAGTTTATCCTGTTCATACACTACTGCTACTTGTTCAGGGGCCCTCTGGGCTTGTTCCTCAAAGATTTCATGGATTGTTTTTTCAAATGGATATGCTAAATCGGTGTTATTAAATTCCGATAGTAATTGCTGTTTCTCTTTTTCTGTAATTATATTTAACTGTGAAATTGAAACGGAGTGTTCATCAATTACTTTATTTAAAAGTTGAACATAATGATTGCTGACCTGTTTGATGGTTTCTGGATTAAATAAATCTTTCGCATATTCAATGTTTAAAATCAGTTGATTATCCTTTTCTTCAATAGTGAATGTTAAATCAAACTTAGCTGTCATATTGTCAAATGGATAAGGAATCCCTTCAATTTCTCCGAGTCGAATCAAATCAACACGTTCTACATTTTGTACAGTGAACATTGTGTCAAAAAGTGGGTTCCTACTCAAATCCCGTTTCAGCTCTAACTTCTCTACTAAAACATCATACGGGTAATCTTGGTTTTCAAGTGCTTCTAATGTATCTCTTTTCACTTCTTCAACCAATTGTAAGAAAGTCTTTTCTCCTCGCGGATATGTTCGAATCGCTACTGTATTCACAAACATCCCCATTATATCTTTTGCGTCCGCATGAGTTCTTCCTGATACTGGCGTACCAATAATAATATCTTCTTGTCCTGTATATTTTGCCAATAAAATTGAATATGCAGCTAAAAGTGTTGTATAAAGCGTCGAATTTGTTCTATGCGCAAGATTCTTTAATCCTTCTGTTAATTCACTATCTATATTAAATGAAATACTGGACCCTTTAAATGTTTGAACTGGTGGTCTCTGATAATCTGTAGGCAATTCTAATATAGGGATTTCGCCATCAAATTTGTCAAGCCAGTACGTTTCTTGTTGCTTCAATTTATCTGTTTGATATTGTTCGTTTTGCCATGCTGTATAATCTTTATATTGAATTGCCAATGCTGGTAATTCATTACCTTCATAAAATTCTTTCAATTCCTTAGTTAAAATATTGATTGATATCCCATCTGATATTATATGATGCATATCAAACAATAACATATGTTTATCTAAACCTATGTTCCATACCTCAACACGTAGTAAAGGGGCTATGCTTAAATCAAATGGTTTTATAAATTGCTTAATTTTCTCCGAAATTTCTATCTCAGCACATTTATTGTACTGTAAATCTAATTCGGCTGATTGGTGAATCTCTTGTATTGGTTCACCATCTAACCAACTAAAGGAAGTCCTTAAGGACTCGTGTCTAATAATTAGTTTCTTAAATGCCTCGTGTAACTGTTCTAGATCTAAGTTTCCTTCTAATATGAACGCTCCTGGCATATTATAAGTAACACCTATAGATTCAAGTTGATTTATAATTAGCAATCTTTTTTGGGCTGATGATGCGGCATAATAATCCTGTTCCTTTACTGGTAATATAGGCATGTAGTGCTCTTTAACTTTTTTTTCGATAATTTGACTGATTGATTCAATCGTCGGATTTTCAAATATTTCCTTCAAAGCAAGAGTTATATGTAATTTTTTACCTATTTTAGCCATAAAAGCGGTAGCTTTTAAAGAATGTCCTCCTAAATCAAAGAAATTATCTGTAATCCCTATTTTCTCGATTTGAAGCACATCTGACCAAATCTCCACAAGTTGTTTCTCTATATCTGTTCTTGGAGCCATATAATTCGTTTCATCATTTATAATGTCAGTAGGATCCGGTAAATTCTTTCTATCTACTTTTCCATTAGTAGTGAGCGGTAGTTTTGCTATTTGGATGAATCGCGTCGGAATCATATAGCTCGGTAACACTTGTCCCAACTCTACTTTTAATTCAGCTACATGTAATTTCTTATCTGATACTACATATGCACATAAATACCTTGTCCCCATTGCATCTTTCGGTGCAGTTACTACGGCTTCTTTTATTTGAGAAATTCCGGATAAACGACTCTCTACCTCACCAAGTTCGATTCTATATCCTCGAATCTTCACCTGATTATCAATTCTACCTAAATACTCAATATTACCATCAGGTAACCACTTAGCTAAATCCCCAGTTCTATACATTCTTTCTCCTGGATTAAATGGATCTGGTAAAAATTTTTCAGCTGTCATTTCTGGCTGATTTAAATAACCTCTTGCAACTCCTGCCCCACTTATATAGAGTTCTCCTGCAACACCTATTGGTGTCATTTGTTTAGTTGAAGTTAAAATATATATTTTTATATTTGAAATAGGTTTTCCAATAGGTATACTTACTAGTTTCTTGTCATTTGTACAATTATAATAAGTGACCTCTACAGTTGCTTCTGTAGGTCCATATAAGTTCGAAAGCTGGACAGAATAAACATTACCAATTAATTGATAAAATAAATTAACATGAGCACTATTTAATGATTCACCACTAGTAAATACATGATTTAATGATTTTAAATTCCATTGTTTTGAACTACTTTGTAAATAATTAATGAAACTTTGAAGCATTGATGGTACGAAGTGTATTTTTGTAATTTTATGTCGCTCGATTGTTTGTAAAATAGATTCAGGATTTTTCTCCCCATCTGGAGTTAAAAACACAACTTTAGCTCCTACAAAAAACCACCAAAATAATTCCCATACTGAGACATCAAATGTAAATGGAGTCTTCTGAAGAATTACTTCATTTTCGATTAAATTATATTGATTTTCCATCCAAAATAACCTATTGATAACTGAATGATGTTCAACCATTACTCCTTTAGGTATTCCTGTAGAACCTGAAGTATAAATAATATATGCAAGAGTTTTTCCCGTAATATTATAATTTGGATTAGATGTCTCTTGTTTATATATTTCACTATCATCTAGTGTAATTATTGATACATTGTTTTCGCGTAATGTATTCTCTACATCCTTTTGACACAGTACCCATTGCGTATTCGTATCTTGAAGCATAAAATCTACTCTATCTTTGGGGTATGTTTTATCAATTGGTAAATATGCACCGCCTGCCTTTAATACTCCTAGAATACTGATCATCATTTCTAATGAGCGGTCCATCATTATCCCTACTATACTTTCTTCTTTAACACCTTTTTCTCTTAAATATCTAGCTAACTGATTTGCACGTTGATTTAATTCTTTGTAAGTGAGTTTATCCTGTTCATACACTACTGCTACTTGTTCAGGGGCCCTCTGGGCTTGTTCCTCAAAGATTTCATGGATTGTTTTTTCAAATGGATATGCTAAATCGGTGTTATTAAATTCCGATAGTAATTGATGCCTTTCTTTGCCCCTTATAATATCTATATCTGATATTGTCAAATCTAGTTTATTTTCAATAATAAACTCCAAGAGATGTGATAAATAATCTGATAATTTACGTATTTGTAAATCATATAATTCATCGTTACTGTAATTAATCTCCAAAATCAAATTATGAGCTGATTTCTTAAACCTAAAAATTAAGTTAGAATGTAATTCATTTATAGAAAAACGTCCATGGCTATCTATGTTATCCAATAATACAAGTACATCTGATAATTTATTTCTTTCATTTTCAAAACCTAAGTCTTTTACTATTTTATTTAAAGGATAATCTTGGTTTTCATGAGCTTCGTGTAGTGATTTTTTTACTTCCCCTAAAACTTCTCTTAAATGCAAATTGTCATCAAGCACATCGTAAATAGGTAACAAGTTTTTTGTATTATAAGAAACTGTTGTAACAATACTATGTTTACTATCACTATACTTATATATTAATATTTTTATCATTGTCATTAATATAATATGTAATGTAAAATTGTTATTCTTGCTTACTTTATTTAATTCGTCTGAAACCTTAGTATCAAATACTACGTTATAAACTTTTCTATTGTTTTCATTAGATTTAGGCTTATCAAATGATAAGCCTAAATCTACCCCATTTCTTATACCATTCATTTTTTCTAGCCAATATCTTTTTTGGTTTAATATTTTTTTATTATATATTATTGTCAAAATTTTCCCCTCCAGCTAGAATTTAAAATTCAATCTCACTAAATATATTGTTAAAATTACTATTATTATTTATTTCCTCTTCTGTATCTAAATCGATATCGATAATAGATGAAGTAGATTCCACATGAATTTGAGTTATAAGCATTTCAAACAAGTTACTTAGTTTATTAATAGTTTTATGACTAAATAACGAATCATTGTATTCTAAAATGCACTCTAAATAATTATCAAAAGGTTTTATTATAAGTGATAAATCAAACTTAGATGTCTTATTATCAAGTTTATAATTATCTACCTTCATCTCACCTAAAATACGTATTTCTTCAATTTCTACATTTTGGAAAACAAACATTGTGTCAAAAAGTGGATTCCTACTCAAATCCCGTTTCAGCTCTAACTTCTCTACTAAAACATCATACGGGTAATCTTGGTTTTCAAGTGCTTCTAATGTATCTCTTTTCACTTCTTCAACCAATTGTAAGAAAGTCTTTTCTCCTCGCGGATATGTTCGAATCGCTACTGTATTCACAAACATCCCCATTATATCTTTTACGTCCGCATGAGTTCTTCCTGATACTGGCGTACCAATAATAATATCTTCTTGTCCTGTATATTTTGCCAATAAAATTGAATATGCAGCTAAAAGTGTTGTATAAAGCGTCGAATTTGTTCTATGCGCAAGATTCTTTAATCCTTCTGTTAATTCACTATCTATATTAAATGAAATACTGGACCCTTTAAATGTTTGAACTGGTGGTCTCTGATAATCTGTAGGCAATTCTAATATAGGGATTTCGCCATCAAATTTGTCAAGCCAGTACGTTTCTTGTTGCTTCAATTTATCTGTTTGATATTGTTCGTTTTGCCATGCTGTATAATCTTTATATTGAATTGCCAATGCTGGTAATTCATTACCTTCATAAAATTCTTTCAATTCCTTAGTTAAAATATTGATTGATATCCCATCTGATATTATATGATGCATATCAAACAATAACATATGTTTATCTAAACCTATGTTCCATACCTCAACACGTAGTAAAGGGGCTATGCTTAAATCAAATGGTTTTATAAATTGCTTAATTTTCTCCGAAATTTCTATCTCAGCACATTTATTGTACTGTAAATCTAATTCGGCTGATTGGTGAATCTCTTGTATTGGTTCACCATCTAACCAACTAAAGGAAGTCCTTAAGGACTCGTGTCTAATAATTAGTTTCTTAAATGCCTCGTGTAACTGTTCTAGATCTAAGTTTCCTTCTAATATGAACGCTCCTGGCATATTATAAGTAACACTAGTAGATTCAAGTTGATTTATAATTAGCAATCTTTTTTGCGCTGATGATGCGGCATAATAATCCTGTTCCTTTACTGGTAATATAGGCATGTAGTGCTCTTTAACTTTTTTTTCGATAATTTGACTGATTGATTTAATCGTTGGATTCTCAAATATTTCCTGTAACGTAATAGAAACATGTAGGTTTTTACTGATACGACTCGTAAGAATTGTAGCTTTTAAGGAATGTCCACCTACCTCAAAGAAGTTATCTAAAATACCTATTTTTCGAATTTGAAGAACATCTGACCAAATCTCCACAAGTTGTTTCTCTATATCTGTTCTTGGAGCCATATAGTTCGTTTCATCATCTATAGTCTCAGTAGGTTCTGGTAAATTCTTTCTATCTACTTTTCCATTAGTAGTGAGCGGTAGTTTTTCTAATTGGATGAATCGCGTCGGAATCATATAGCTCGGTAACACTTGGCCCAATTCTACTTTTAATTCAGCTACATGTAATTTCTTATCTGATACTACATATGCACATAAATACCTTGTCCCCATTGCATCTTTCGGTGCAGTTACTACGGCTTCTTTTATTTGAGAAATTCTCGTTAAGCGACTCTCTATTTCATCGAGTTCTATCCTATATCCTCGAATCTTCACCTGATTATCAATTCTACCTAAATACTCAATATTACCGTCAGGTAACCACTTAGCTAAATCCCCAGTTTTATACATTCTTTCTCCTGGATTAAATGGATCTGGTAAAAATTTTTCAGCTGTCATTTCTGGCTGATTTAAATAACCTCTTGCAACTCCTGCTCCACTTATATAAAGTTCACCTGGTATACCAATAGGTAATAATTGTTTATCTTGATTTAAAATATAAACATTTACATTGCTCAAAGGTTTACCTACATGTGGATTAACAATATCGTACTCGCAATTACTTAATGTAGCAGTAACAGTGGTCTCAGTTGGTCCATAGGAATTAATTAAATTTGTATAATCTGTTTTCCAGTCTCTTATTAATTTAGAAGTACACATATCTCCTCCTGCTAAAATTAATCTTAGACTAGGAAGTATGGTAGGCTCTAAATGAGAAAGAGATGAAGAAGGAATAGCTAATATTGATATTTTCTCATTATTAATCTTGTCAATTATTCTCGAATTTTCCATCAAGACTTCTGTTTCTTCCAAAACTAATGTAGCTCCGGCTGAAAGTGTCATAAATATTTCAGATATAGAAACATCGAAACCTATTGAGCAAAATTGTAATACTTTATCTTTCTTAGTTATTTGGAATAAATTAATTTGGTTATTGATTAAATTCAATAAGTTACCATGTTCTACTATTACCCCTTTTGGAGTTCCTGTAGTACCAGAAGTATAGAGTATATAAGCAACATCTGAAGGTGAAATATTATTAAATTGCAATCCTTTTTCTGCATTAAAATCATTTATATCTAAAATTACAGTTTTAATTTTATTAATAAAAAGAGAATTATCATAATATTTTTGTGATGTTAAATAAAATTCAGCATGACTATCTTTTAAAATACTTTGTTTTCTGATGATAGGATTTTTCGGATCTATAGGTATATATATAGCCCCGATTTTTAAAATTGCTAATATTCCACTAATTAAATAAGGAGTTTTTTCCATACTTAATGCAATTTTGCTCCCCTTCTTTGCACCTTCACTTATTAGTAAACTAGCTATTCTAGTAGACATTTCATCTAATTCTTTATAAGAAATTGATTCCGTTTTATAACTAATTGCTATATTATTAGGACCTATTAATATTTGTTTAGCAAATAAGTCTAAAATTGTCTCGTTGCTATTTGTTTTCAAGATTGGCTTATTAAAATTCTTTAATATAACTTCTCGCTCATTATTACCAATAATTTCAATTTCTTTTATTAATAATGTAGGATCGTTACCTATCTGAATTAATATTTGTACAAATGCATTCATTATTGTTTCAATAAAACTTGTATTAAAAACAAAGCAATTATACGAGAACTTTACTTTTATCTCATCTTCTGGAATAACTATTATGTTCAAATTATAATTTGTCTGTTCTTGCCCACCTTTATAAATAAAATCAAAACTATTTTCAACGTTTGTTTTGCTATTATTTAAAGGATAGTTTTCAAATATCAATACATGATCTATTTTTACATTGTTATTTAAAATTTTTGATTGTAAATCATATAAAGGATAGTAATCATGTTCTGACTTGTCTATTGCCTCAGAATGATGTCTTTTTACTTGTTCTATGAATGAACTATTTTTATCTAATTTCGTTCGAACAGGAACTGTATTTATTAACAGACCAATAATTTCTCCAACTTGTTTTATTTCAGAAGACCTTCCTGATACAACAGTTCCAAACATAACATCGTCATTTAGTAAGAATTTAGATAATAAAACAGACCATGCCGTATGGAATAATGAACTTAACGTAACATTCATAGATTTTGCTAAATTTTTTAGTATGCTACTCTGTTTCCATGCCAATGATATTTCTTTTTCTTCTGATAAATATTGGTTATTATCTAACATTCCATACTTATTAGTTAAATTCTCCGCGTTACTATAATTCACTAAATAATTTTCCCAATAATTCTCTGTTCTATTGTGATCTTTTTCATCTAGCCATTCAATAAAAGAACTATAAGGTACTACGGAATTTGTTATTTGCTTATTGTTTAAGAGAGCGAAATAATTATTACTTAACTCCTTAAAGAATATTGGTAAACTCCACCCATCTAAAAGAATATGATGGAAGCTAAACACAAGTAGGTATTTAGCTTGTTCTTTTTTAAATAGAGAAATTTTCAACAATGCATCTTCAAATAAATCAAATTTATAATTATTATTTTCTGTTAATTTATATTGAATAAAACTATTTTGAGAGTTTTTATCTAAATGTGTTATATCTTCAAATTTGAGATATATCGGTCTATTTTTCAATACAACTTGCAAGTGTATATTATCTTTAGTTTCTATAAAAGATGTTCTGAATATTTGATGCTTATTAAATATTAGATTAAAACTTTCTTGTAGAATTCTTATGTTTATATCGGAATTTATTTCAAAAGTATGCTGTTCTAAATAGCTTAAAGAATCTTTATTATATAAATAGTGGAACAGCATACCTTTTTGCATTGGTGTCAATGGATAAATGTTTTCTAATGCTGAAATATGTTTATATTTATTTTTTACTTCTTCTAAATCTTCTCGCGTTAACTTATCATAGTAGAAATCATTTTCTTCTATTTGATATTGGTTGGTACAGTAATTTATAACATACAATAAATTATCATTATATATATTTATTAAATCCTTTACTTCCTTTTTTGAGAGTACTGCCTTGTCATATTCAAAATTTATATTTAGTTTTCCTTCAATTATTAAACTAGTAATATCAAGCGTATACAAATTAAGACTATCTTGACTCAAATCATATCCTTTAAAAATATCCGAAATGGAAACGTCAATGTTTTCCCATTTATTTTTTAATTCATTATTTAAATTACTAAAGTCTCCTAAATAGTTGAAAGATATTTTTGGATTACAATTAAGATTGGATTTTTTATCCTTTAAATATTTTATTATTCCATAATTAAAACCCTTTTTCGGTATATTTCTTAACTGTTCTTTAGTTAAAGTAATATGATGTAACATATTTGTTGTATTACCATTTAATATTATTGGGAAAATGGATGTAAACCACCCAACAGTTCTTTGAATATTTAGATCACTTGATATTTCTTCTCTACCATGCCCTTCAATATTTATTAAAATTCTTTCTTGTTTCCAAACTTCATAGATAGATTTTGAAAGTATAGCTAATAATATTTCATTTAATGTGGTTTTAAAAAATTTATTGACTTTTTTTAGTAACAGTTCAGTATTTTTTTCTGATACTTGTATACTATACCTTTGATTATGTTTTCTAATCGAATTTTGTTTATTCGTCCCAAAAGGGAAATTTTCCAAACTTTTCGAATTACTTGAAATCTCTGTCCAGTAAGATATTTCATCAGAAAAATTATTATTAGCATAATCCTTCAATCTCTTTGTCCACTCTTGGAAGGAACTAGTTTTATCAGGGAAACTAATTTCTAAATGATTTGATAGACTATCATATGCAGAAAATAAATCTTCCAAAATGATTCGCCATGATACACCGTCAACAATTAGATGATGTATTACTATTAATAAAAAATCTCCTGCATGAGTCTTGAAAATGCATAGATTGATTAAAGGTCCATTCTCTAAATCTATACTACTTTGAATTTGACTAGCGTTTTTCTTAATAGTGTCTATAACATCATTATTACTTGAATAATACTCATAAAAATTAAATAATTTCCCTTCAGAAATTTTTCTATTAAATAATGAAGTCTTATTTTCTTCCTTATTTACTATAATTCTTAAAGCGTCATGATGCTTTATCACTTCTTCAAATGCTTTTATTAAGTTTGCTGTATTATAACCTTTATTAGAATATAACAAAATTGACTGATTAAAATGGTGTGGATTTGTAAACTTATTATTGAAAAACCAACTTTGGATTGGACTTAGGAATACATCCCCTGAAACTTCATCTTGTTTAATAATTTGTTGATTTGCTTTAATATTCAGTGCTAATTTCTCTATTGTAGGATTATTGAAAATATCTTTTAAAGATATTTTCAAACCTATTTCATTCAATTTTGAAGAAATTTGTATTGATTTAATTGAATCTCCACCTATATTAAAGAAATTATCATGGATTCCAATTTTATTTACATGAAGAACATCTGACCAAATCTCCACAAGTTGTTTCTCTATATCTGTTCTTGGAGCCATATAGTTCGTTTCATCATCTATAGTCTCAGTAGGTTCTGGTAAATTATTCCTATCTACTTTTCCATTAGTAGTGAGCGGTAGTTTTTCTAATTGGATGAATCGCGTCGGAATCATATAGCTCGGTAGTACTTGGCCCAACTCTACTTTTAATTCAGCTACATGTAATTTCTTATCTGATACTACATATGCACATAAATACCTTGTCCCCATTGCATCTTTCGGTGCAGTTACTACGGCTTCTTTTATTTGAGAAATTCCGGATAAACGACTCTCTACCTCACCAAGTTCGATTCTATATCCTCGAATCTTCACCTGATTATCAATTCTGCCTAAATACTCAATATTACCGTCAGGTAACCACTTAGCTAAATCCCCAGTTTTATACATTCTTTCTCCTGGATTAAATGGATCTGGTAAAAACTTTTCAGCTGTCATTTCTGGCTGATTTAAATAACCTCTTGCAACTCCTGCCCCACTTATATAGAGTTCTCCTGCAACACCTATTGGTGTTAACTGATTAGAGGAATGTGTTAAAATATACGCTGCTGTCTTGGCGACTGGTCTTCCTATTGGTAGGACACTACCATGATCCCAATCTATTAAAGGATAGTAAGTTGCAAAAACGGTTCCTTCTGTAGGTCCATACACATGTGTGATTCGCTCTGCTCCTAATTCTTCAACGCCTTTTTTAACATGTGCTAAAGAGGCTGTTTCCCCTCCAAATAGTATTTGTTTCATTTTAGATAAAGCTTTTAAAGAACGTTGATTTTCTATAAATGTATTAAATAAGGCTGTAGTAATAAAACAAATGCTTACTTTCTCATCTTCAATTATTTTTGAAATTTCATTTACTGTTAATTCAGTAGAAGGAAGTACTAGTTTCGAACCATTTAATAAAGAACCAAATATATCAAAAATTGAGCCGTCAAAAACTACATTGGATAACTGTAAAATACAATCATTTTCGTTTATATCTAAATATAAATTTTCTTTAGCAATTCTTATTACATTTAAATGTGTTGTCAAAATCCCTTTAGGTTTACCTGTAGTACCTGAAGTATAAATAATATATGCAAGAGTTTTTCCCGTAATATTATAATTTGGATTAGATGTCTCTTGTTTATATATTTCACTATCATCTAGTGTAATTATTGATACATTGTTTTCGCGTAATGTATTCTCTACATCCTTTTGACACAGTACCCATTGCGTATTCGTATCTTGAAGCATAAAATCTACTCTATCTTTGGGGTATGTTTTATCAATTGGTAAATATGCACCGCCTGCCTTTAATACTCCTAGAATACTAATCATCATTTCTAACGAGCGGTCCATCATTATCCCTACTATACTTTCTTCTTTAACACCTTTTTCTCTTAAATATCTAGCTAACTGATTTGCACGTTGATTTAATTCTTTGTAAGTGAGTTTATCCTGTTCATACACTACTGCTACTTGTTCAGGGGCCCTCTGGGCTTGTTCCTCAAAGATTTCATGGATTGTTTTTTCAAATGGATATGCTAAATCGGTGTTATTAAATTCCGATAGTAATTGCTGTTTTTCTTTTTCTGTAATTATATTTAACTGTGAAATTGAAACGGAGTGTTCATCAATTACTTTATTTAAAAGTTGAACATAATGATTGCTGACCTGTTTGATGGTTTCTGGATTAAATAAATCTTTCGCATATTCAATGTTTAAAATCAGTTGATTATCCTTTTCTTCAATAGTGAATGTTAAATCAAACTTAGCTGTCATATTGTCAAATGGATAAGGAATCCCTTCAATTTCTCCGAGTCGAATCAAATCAACACGTTCTACATTTTGTACAGTGAACATTGTGTCAAAAAGTGGGTTCCTACTCAAATCCCGTTTCAGCTCTAACTTCTCTACTAAAACATCATACGGGTAATCTTGGTTTTCAAGTGCTTCTAATGTATCTCTTTTCACTTCTTCAACCAATTGTAAGAAAGTCTTTTCTCCTCGCGGATATGTTCGAATCGCTACTGTATTCACAAACATCCCCATTATATCTTTTGCGTCCGCATGAGTTCTTCCTGATACTGGCGTACCAATAATAATATCTTCTTGTCCTGTATATTTTGCCAATAAAATTGAATATGCAGCTAAAAGTGTTGTATAAAGCGTCGAATTTGTTCTATGCGCAAGATTCTTTAATCCTTCTGTTAATTCACTATCTATATTAAATGAAATACTGGACCCTTTAAATGTTTGAACTGGTGGTCTCTGATAATCTGTAGGCAATTCTAATATAGGGATTTCGCCATCAAATTTGTCAAGCCAGTACGTTTCTTGTTGCTTCAATTTATCTGTTTGATATTGTTCATTTTGCCATGCTGTATAATCTTTATATTGAGTTGCCAATGCTGGTAATTCATTACCTTCATAAAATTCTTTCAATTCCTTAGTTAAAATATTGATTGATATCCCATCTGATATTATATGATGCATATCAAACAATAACATATGTTTATCTAAACCTATGTTCCATACCTCAACACGTAGTAAAGGGGCTATGCTTAAATCAAATGGTTTTATAAATTGCTTAATTTTCTCCGAAATTTCTATCTCAGCACATTTATTGTACTGTAAATCTAATTCGGCTGATTGGTGAATCTCTTGTATTGGTTCACCATCTAACCAACTAAAGGAAGTCCTTAAGGACTCGTGTCTAATAATTAGTTTCTTAAATGCCTCGTGTAACTGTTCTAGATCTAAGTTTCCTTCTAATATGAACGCTCCTGGCATATTATAAGTAACACCTATAGATTCAAGTTGATTTATAATTAGCAATCTTTTTTGGGCTGATGATGCGGCATAATAATCCTGTTCCTTTACTGGTAATATAGGCATGTAGTGCTCTTTAACTTTTTTTTCGATAATTTGACTGATTGATTTAATCGTTGGATTCTCAAATATTTCTTGTAACGTAATAGAAACATGTAGGTTTTTACTAATACGACTCGTAAGAATTGTAGCTTTTAAGGAATGTCCACCTACCTCAAAGAAGTTATCTAAAATACCTATTTTTCGAATTTGAAGAACATCTGACCAAATCTCCACAAGTTGTTTCTCTATATCTGTTCTTGGAGCCATATAGTTCGTTTCATCATCTATAGTCTCAGTAGGTTCTGGTAAATTCTTCCTATCTACTTTTCCATTAGTAGTGAGCGGTAGTTTTTCTAATTGGATGAATCGCGTCGGAATCATATAGCTCGGTAGTACTTGGCCCAACTCTACTTTTAATTCAGCTACATGTAATTTCTTATCTGATACTACATATGCACATAAATACCTTGTCCCCATTGCATCTTTCGGTGCAGTTACTACGGCTTCTTTTATTTGAGAAATTCCGGATAAACGACTCTCTACCTCACCAAGTTCGATTCTATATCCTCGAATCTTCACCTGATTATCAATTCTGCCTAAATACTCAATATTACCGTCAGGTAACCACTTAGCTAAATCCCCAGTTTTATACATTCTTTCTCCTGGATTAAATGGATCTGGTAAAAACTTTTCAGCTGTCATTTCTGGCTGATTTAAATAACCTCTTGCAACTCCTGCCCCACTTATATAGAGTTCTCCTGCAACACCTATTGGTGTTAACTGATTAGAGGAATGTGTTAAAATATACGCTGCTGTCTTGGCGACTGGTCTTCCTATTGGTAGGACACTACCATGATCCCAATCTATTAAAGGATAGTAAGTTGCAAAAACGGTTCCTTCTGTAGGTCCATACACATGTGTGATTCGCTCTGCTCCTAATTCTTCAACGCCTTTTTTAACATGTGCTAAAGAGGCTGTTTCCCCTCCAAATAGTATTTGTTTCATTTTAGATAAAGCTTTTAAAGAACGTTGATTTTCTATAAATGTATTAAATAAGGCTGTAGTAATAAAACAAATGCTTACTTTCTCATCTTCAATTATTTTTGAAATTTCATTTACTGTTAATTCAGTAGAAGGAAGTACTAGTTTCGAACCATTTAATAAAGAACCAAATATATCAAAAATTGAGCCGTCAAAAACTACATTGGATAACTGTAAAATACAATCATTTTCGTTTATATCTAAATATAAATTTTCTTTAGCAATTCTTATTACATTTAAATGTGTTGTCAAAATCCCTTTAGGTTTACCTGTAGTACCTGAAGTATAAATAATATATGCAAGAGTTTTTCCCGTAATATTATAATTTGGATTAGATGTCTCTTGTTTATATATTTCACTATCATCTAGTGTAATTATTGATACATTGTTTTCGCGTAATGTATTCTCTACATCCTTTTGACACAGTACCCATTGCGTTTTCGTATCTTGAAGCATAAAATCTACTCTATCTTTGGGATATGTTTTATCAATTGGTAAATATGCACCGCCTGCCTTTAATACTCCTAGAATACTGATCATCATTTCTAACGAGCGGTCCATCATTATCCCTACTATACTTTCTTCTTTAACACCTTTTTCTCTTAAATATCTAGCTAACTGATTTGCACGTTGATTTAATTCTTTGTAAGTGAGTTTATCCTGTTCATACACTACTGCTACTTGTTCAGGGGCCCTCTGGGCTTGTTCCTCAAAGATTTCATGGATTGTTTTTTCAAATGGATATGCTAAATCGGTGTTATTAAATTCCGATAGTAATTGTTGTTTTTCTTTTTCTGTAATTATATTTAGCTTAGAGACTGGAATTAAAAGCTCTTCGATTCCATTTGTTAAAATATTCATTAAACGTTTAAATAAACCTTCAATTTCATCCCTTGAAAATAAACTTCTTTTATAGTCTATATTTATTGTAATCTTACCTGTATCCAAATTATCTTTAATATGAATAACAATATCGTTTATTTCATGACCAGTTCCTAATGAATCCCCACTATACTGTAAGTTTTCGTATTTATTTAATCGAATTGGTTGATATTCTACTACGACACTAAATAATTTTTGGATATCAGGATTATTTTTTCTGAGTTCATCAATGAGTAAATTATAAGGATATTTTTGATGTCTTAGTATACTCTTCATTTTCTTTGAAATATTTTGCACACAATCAATAAAACTTTCATTAAATGTATAATTTAACCTTATAGGCACTGTACTAGCAAACATACCTAAAGCATCTTTTTCTATTTTTTTTGTTCTATTAGCAAAACTAGTTCCAATGACTATATCATTATTTGATGTATATTTTGACATTAGTATGTATAAAGAAGTTAAGAATAATGAAAATAAATCTTTATCATTTTCCTCACAAAACAGTCTTATATTTGATTTCAATGTTTCAGGAATTACGAAACTGAATCTATCTGCTTCAATATCGTCTTTATTATAGTTATATTTTTTAAATTCACTAAAATCCCCCAAATCATCGAGTTCATTTATCCAAAATTCCCTATCTTTTTTAAAGCGCGTAGAATTAATATAACTATCTTCTTCTAATAAATGATCAAGACAGTTTATACTTTTATGAAGATTATTAGACGTATTATCGATTAATCTATTATAATAATCCAGTATCTGATTTGATATCAGATTCATGGATATACCATCAGCTATAATATGATGAGCTTTACAAAGTAAGTAGTATTGATTATCTCCCTTTTTTAGCAAAGTAGCAAAAAATAATTCTGAGTCCACTAAATTAAATGGGCGGTGTGTAAATTCTTTAATCCAATCTTCAAAATTCTTTTTTGGCGACTCATAAAAGTTTTGAATTTCGATTTTTTTCTCTTCATATGGCATGCAAACTTGTCTTGGTTCGCCATCATCAGTTTCTATTATTTTCATTCTTAGAACATCGTTCGTTTTAAGTAGATGATTTATACTTTCGCACATTCTATTTATATCAATTTGTGAATGAAAAGTTAGTAAAAAAGATAAATTAGAGACACTTGTATTTGAATATCTCTTTTCTGTAATCCAAATTCTTTTTTGTGCATTAGTTAACGGAAAATTTTTTTCCATGAAGCAATAACAACCTTTCTATAAATATATTTAGTTTTTAAATTTTAAGGAACATATGAGTCAATCACTTAGGATTAAATTAATTAAATTAATTAAATTTTCCTTATCTATATTTAAATAGAAATGATTTCCTTGCATTTTAAAAACATTATATTCTTTGTCTATGTATTGTTTCCATTCTTGCATTTCCTCAAATATGTTTTCTTCCTTTCCAAAAAAACCACTTGTATTACACATTACCCCATCACTCCTTACAGTATGGTTAGTAATTAAATACTCTTCTAAAATACGAAAATCATTTCTTATAATAGGTAAATAAATATCAATTAACTCTTTATTTTTAAAAAATTCTTTTTGGGTTCCACCCATTTTCTCTAACTTTAGTAAAAATTGTTCTTTAGTTAATGAAGAATAATTGATGTGGGAAAGATGCGGAGGGACTCTACTAGATATAAAAAGATGTTTAGGAATAACATTGTCAGTTTTTAATTTTAGAGTTAATTCATAAGCTATATGAGCACCCATACTATGGCCAAATAAAGCAAAATTTTCATTATTTTCAATATGTTTTATTACAATATTGTATAAATCCTCTATACATGACTCGAAATTTTCATACAATGGTTCAATAAAGCGCTTCCCTCTACCTGCATATTCCAATGGAATCACATTAATATAGGGGGCTACGAAATCTACCCAGTCCCTATACACCGCTGCAGAACCACCTGCAAAAGGTAAACAAATCAAATTAATATTCATATCAATATACCTCGCTACCTAATTCATAACCTATAGAATAAATCTCAATATTGATTTCCAAATATGCAATTAACTAAATACTAATAAAAAATCCCATATGTACATTAAATAATAGTTAAATTTTATACCATATAATTCATTTTATTGAATATAATTCATTTTATTGCATATAATTCATTTTATTGCATATAATTCATTTTATTGCATATAAATAAAGAATAACATAATATTTTATTATTTGTAAACCTAAGTGATTTTTTAAAAAATATAAACCTTTTTTGTTATTATATTGTATTTGAAGTAGCGAAATAATTATACTAGAATAACAATAATATTTTCTATACATATTCTTAAATGATATACTGTCTAATAATTTTCAAGCCATCGGATATTCTGCGTGAATATCCCATCTTTCTGTGACATTTTACACTTCAACGTCCCCATTCATTCCCCTTACTACTGAGTAATTTTTTCTTGAAATTCTGTGTTTCTTCATAGATAAAACTGTGTGCCAATGATTAGTCTACACCTCTCGTTAACTCTCAAGCCTATCACTGAGGAGTTTGCAATGTGTTTAGATATTTCCTCTGTTCATAAATTAGCCTCCTCCTCTCTTAGATTCTTTAACACTATATAAACGTCGAAATAAATATGTACAAAAATGCTTGTTTAACTAAGTACATTTTTGATTTCTTTTGTATATTACAACTTTACAGGGAAAGGCGAGCATGATAGCCTTGATAGGTTAGCCAGCCCTTGATATGGCTAGGTTCTAGGCTATCGAATCGTGCGAGTAGAAGCTCCGTGTCAAGTTGTAATTATTCGCGCACTTGTATAGAAAAGTAGTTAATCAGCGAAAGTGTACATGCTTAGACTAGCAAAAATGTACATTGTTATTTTGACATTTACAAACACTACGAACAACCTTGCCATGATCTAAACATTTATCATATGTTTCGTGCTACAATTTTTATACACTATCCATAATGGGAAATTGAGCAACATATAAAAAGTATTAAGTTCTAAATAACTGAACGTTGAACTACTTCTCCCATAAAGATAAATAAAAAAGCATCTTCGAATAAAATTGCATATAGATACCTAAATTTCTATTAGTAGGTGTTTTTTATAGGGGGATAAGAGTGAGTTATCTCTAAGAAGTAAATGAAACCCCTCTTAGCATGGGGGACCCAATATTAACTAAATTAAATATTCGCCATAAAACACGGCTGCGATAGCAAAAAAAAAAAAAAAAAAATGTAAAATAAATCCATTCAAAACGATGTATTTGCAAACAATATTGCTTTAATAAATGTCCTTAAAACGATAATAAACATACGAAATTAGCCTAGGAAAACTGGTATTTAAAGCAGCAAATTGAGGTTCTAAAATTGTTCGCAGAATTGGAGAGGAAGCGGTTGGAGAAGTAGCTGTACAATTAGTTGCTTAACTGAAAGACATGACGTCTCTAAAGGACATCTGATTGGTTGACAAGAAACTTTATCTGTTGTTGCCTCTATTCAACGATGGTAGATAGATCGTGCAATCTCTAAGTTTCTACAACAGTGCGGTTCCTTCAAAATTATGATTGAATAAATACCTATGGGTAGCGTAAGGTTCATTAGCTGTAGCCAAATTATGGGCCGACAATGTTGCGAATACGTCTCTCTGGGCTGCAGACGTTAGCCCAAATGCATCATTTGCCCGAAAGGTGTACTTTGCACAATGACCAAGGCGCAGTGTATACATCTTATTACTATCAACAAGCTGTAAAAAAAAGACATTACCATGAGCATATCCCGTAAAGGATTACCCGTTGATAATGTCTCAATCGAATCGTTTCATTCTGTCTTAAAGTCTGAAACGTTCTACTTAGACAATTTACAAAAAACTACGACTGTCATCGTAGAACAAACCATCAAAGACTATATAAATTAATATAACTATAACCGAATCTAATTGAAACAAAGCCAGTTCAATACCTCCAACTAGTTGGAGAATGCTTTTTGATTACTGTCTTATATATCCATAATGAGTTCTTCAAAACCTTTATAATACTTTTTTGAAATATTTTCCAAAACCATTAAATTATCTAACCAGAAATACTATGCATACGAGTGGAGGCCTGCAATAACTAAGTTCACGAAAACTTGATTAAAAACAATAATACCAAATCCAATTATCGCCATCCACGCAGTCCTTTCACCTTCCCAATTTTTTGATATACGTAAATGCATTAATGCAGCATAGAATAAAAACGTTATGAGTGCCCAAACCTCTTTAGGGTCCCATCCCCAATATCTTCCCCAAGCAATTTGCGCCCAAATCATTGCAAAAACTAATCCACCTAAAGAAAATAAAGGATAACCAATTATAATTGCTCTATATGAAACCTCATCCATTAAATTTGGATTTACTCTGCTTGTCAATGGTTTTAATAAAGCACTAATGCTACTCCTAGCAACAATACGAATGCACAGGTATAAAATCGTACCTACCAAAAAGGCCCAAACAATTGAGTTAAGTTTCACTGCATCTATAGTATTAGGGATTGTTATAATTCCCAAACCTAAATCATTTTCATATACAACTAGAGGATGCATTTTATAAATAGCTTTATCTAGAACATTTTGCGCATTTGTATATTGAATAGTTACTTTTTCCATAAAAATACCAAAAACAGTTGATGCTCCAATAAATCCTATAACAACAATAAGACAATACATTACAAATTCCAACGAGCGAGTATTAATTGTCTTTTTCTTTACATCTAAAACCCTTAGAAGGTAGATAAGGCTAGTTGCAAATGAGATAGATAATATCGCACTAGAAATTGCTACTGTAATTACATGTATAGTTAACCAATTACTTTGTAAAGAGGGTACTAATGGATTAACCTCATTTGAGAAAACACTTCCATATCCAATAATAATTAGCGCTATAGGAACAACAAATAAACCAACAACAATCTGTTTATATATATGATAAATTAAAATGAAGCTTCCAATAAGCATTATTCCGAAAAACGTGACAAATTCAAACATGTTACTTACTGGCGCGTGATTTACAGCAATCCATCTCGTTATGAAGTACCCCAATTGAAGAATGAATGCAACGTATGTAAGTAGAATTCCTAGAAAACTAAATTTTCTTCCTTTAGATTTTACTGAAAGTCCAAGTGGTAAAATCGTTATTAATAGTATTAGGAAAGAAATAAAAAGTAAATTACTACTTAAAGTTAGTAAATCTTCTGTATTCATATACTCACCTCAAAGTTTATTATAGTAGCGGAACTATCCTTAAATTTTTCCACACTTATATAATAATAACAAAGATATCACTAAATTGGTATATGAATCATCTTATTTTTGTAAGATGATAAAACATATCTATCCAATTAATATATACTAATCCCTAGCAAATAATAATATTCATATAATTTTTTTATCTTCTTAGAAAAACATTAAAATGTATATAACTAACTTAAAAATATACTTTCCAACTTTAACTGAATATAAACAATAACTATAGAAAATTATTGTTATTTTAAATTGAAGAATATTACTATTTATATAATACATTACAGAAATGAGCTTTACTGTTTTTTCTTTTACTTTTATTCTTATTTAAAATTTTAACCAATCACCATCTAATTCTCCCTTCATATCCTATAGCATTAGGTCGAATTTTGAGGGGGAAACTATATGGGGATTGAACTTACTTCTCTCCATTGGATTTATGTTGTTTTTATTGTTTTAATTATTGGCTTTATGGTAAAACGTCGGGATACTACCCTCATTTGTATTCTTGGCATTTTCCTACTTGCGATTATCGCTACGGGTGATCTCACCTCGTCTATAAGTGGGGTTTTTAACAGCTTTATTTACGCGATTACGGAGCTGTTATCGACCATTTTGATTATCTCCATTATTGTTGCAATGAGTCGTGTGTTAATAACTTCTGGTATTAATGAGGTCATGGTTGCACCATTTACAAAAATTATTAAAACACCGACACTCGCCTATTGGACGATTGGTATTTTAATGATGATTATTTCTTGGTTTTTCTGGCCCTCTCCTGCTGTAGCATTATTAGGAGCAGTGCTACTACCTGTAGCGATTCGAGCGGGTTTACCAGCGTTGGGCGTTGCCATGGCAATGAACTTATTTGGTCACGGAATTGCTTTATCTAGTGATATTGTGATTCAAGGCGCTCCAAAGTTGACTGCAGATGCAGCAGGTATTCCAGTAGGGGATGTTGTTTCAGCCAGTATTCCGCTTGTTATGACGATGGGTCTTGTGACGACGATAGCTGCTTTTATCTTATTAAAACGTGATATGAAGCGAGGCACTCTTCAGTTAACAACTTCATCTGTAAAGAATGATGGTATAGAACAAGTGACAGATGAACATTTGCTTACCCGTGGACAAAAACGATTTTTTGCGATGCTTATTCCATTCACCTTTTTGCTCGATGTTATTGCGATGTCGGTATTAAAACTGCAAGGCGGTGACGCTACTGCTCTAATTGGTGGGACAGCTGTCTTTATATTGTTTGTGCTCTGTCTTGTTGCACATAAAAAACAAGGATTTGAGAAATCAACAGATTATTTAATTCAAGGATTCCAATTTGGATTTAAAGTATTTGGACCCGTTATCCCCATTGCAGCTTTCTTCTATCTTGGTGACTCCGGATTCACCAAAATTATCGGTGACTACCTCCCTTCCACTTCTCATGGCATTGTCAATGATCTTGGTGTCGGCTTAGCCGCCATTGTACCATTAACGAAAGAAATTGCGGTCGTGACCCTTGCAATCGTAGGTGCCATTACAGGTTTAGACGGCTCGGGATTCTCTGGCATTTCGCTAGCTGGGTCAATAGGTAGCTTATTTGGCAATGCGATTGGAGGAGGTACAGCAACCCTAACCGCACTCGGACAAATCACTGGAATTTGGGTTGGTGGCGGTACACTTATTCCATGGGCACTCATTCCAGCAGCTGCGATTTGCAATGTAAGTCCATTTGAGCTTGCAAGGCGCAATTTATTACCTGTAGCGATAGGTCTTATTGTAACGACCATTGTCGCAATGTTTTTACTATAAATCTTATAGAAAAGGCCATCTACTATTATCGATTGTCGATTACTAGCAGATGGCTGAATTATTTTTTATGGTTACGATTATTCTGATTGTGGAAGATAATCTTGATTGTTTATTGTTAGTTTAGAAGCGAAGAATAGAATTTCTTTATTTAAAGCAAAATAAGGTTCTAGAATGTTGTAAAACGCTTCCCATTTTTCGTCAGCCTTTTCATTCTCAAGTTTCATGGCTTCTTCATACAATTTTTTTAATTGCTCTTTATCTTCTTTACTAACTTCGAAGTCATAATCAGACATGTATTCTTCAAATGTTAACGGCTCGATGAATTGACTAAGAAGATCATGGAATTGATTCCATGCCGTTTCAGACAACTCCATATTCTCATCATTTTCAGCTTTTTGTGCATCTTCATATAACGTTTTTAACTTCGCCATCGTTTCAGCAGGAATGTCTAATTCCATTCCTTCCATGTATTCTTCAAACGTTTGTGGTGGGTATAATTCATCAAGATATGGTTGAAGGATTGTATACAACTCTTCATATTTTAAATTAGCTTTTTCTTCATCACCACTTTTTTCAAGCTTTACCCACTCTTCATAAATAGCTTGAAGCTGTTTTTTATCATTTTCTTTAATAGCTATATTTCCCTCACTAAACCCAAAGCCTTCTAAATATTGTTCAAAAGTCTCTGGTTCCCAATTTGCTAATATATAAGGTTTTGTAATTTTATACATTTCGTCATAAATTTTTTCCATTTCTTCATATTTCTTTTCAAGCTCTTCTTCTGTTACTTCTTTTTCAACCTCAACTGACGCTTCTTTTTCTAACTTTTTAATTTCGTTAAACAACTTTTCCAATTTTCCTAAATCTTCCTTAGTTACCTCTTTAGGAAGGTCTTTTTTATACACTTCAAATGTATAAAAGTCTGAATAATCGTCTACTACTTTACCTTCTATAGAAATTTCTTGTCCTACTACTAAGTTCATTTTCTCAATTTGTTCAGTAGAAAATTTACTAAAACTAATAAAGTAATTTTTACCATCTATTCCTTTCAAGTTCATGCCATCGCCGAAGACTTCTTTAATAGTGCCGGATATTTTTTGTTCTAATTGAACATTAATATTACTATCCTTTGTTTCTAATGTAGTAGCTCCCGCTTGAAGTGGTGTTAGGATAGCCATCCCTAGTGTAAATGCTGATGCAATCATCCAAGTTTTTTTAAATGGTTTTTTCATACTTTATTTCCCCTTAATTAAATAGATTGGTGTTACTAATACTTATACGCTTTTTCTACAGAAAATGTTTCATTAATTAGCAAAAAAAGTTTATTAAATTAGATACTTCAAAATTAACTATAATTCAGTACATTTTATTACAATATACTTTTAGGGTTATTATTAGTATTTTAATATAGCGAAACTTTACCAATGTATTATTTAATTATAGCTTTTTATGCTGATGCAATAGGATTTGAATAAATATGAGTGTGAAAACGCACTAGCTAAAGAATCAACCTCGATTAAAATTTTTGCGTAGATACCCTTACTCGATTATTTGCTATGCGTCTCCATACGGTTTATTTAGTAAAGGGAGATTATTATGTTTTGAACAACCTAAATTATTTTTTACTGACCTTCAAAATCTTGTTTCATTATAATTTTCATTGTTAAAAGTGCACTAACAAAAGCAGTGGTTAACAGTATTATTCCATCAGCATGAATGAAATTAAAACCATAAACGATGCTCCCACAAATGACACAACTTACCGTATTTATACCGAATAAAACGCCCCATACCACTTCTTTGAAGCGTTTATATTCTCTACTGCCTGCTAAAAACTTGATGTAAAAGAAACAAATTAAGCCTATACCCAACACTACTATCATTGCGTTAATGAAAGATGCTGTAAAGTTAATAGGTTCCTCCCAAGCCATATCTACAGCAATAACATTTGTCAAATTCACCAAATTGAAAACAACAATGCAGAGTAAAACATACAAGAAGAAAATCCATTCGACTACGTACACAATTGGCACAACCAATTTTTTCACTGCAGACGAACTAACCACAAATTATCCCTCCTCAGATTTGTTAATTTTAATATTAGACGGAAAAAGTATACAAAAGTTCTAGTAGCACTAAACCACTAAGTTACAAATATTTCGATAACCTAGCTTCCTTTATATTTGTAATAGAGACAGCTTACCCTTGATTGAATTGAAGGAGCTCTGATTTGTCAGGGCTCCTATTTTGCATTAATTTTTATGACAAGTTTGTTATGTCAAATATGAGTTACATTTGCCCCAGCTTAATAATGCTTAAAAAAATTCCGTTAGCATTTTACTGTACATTTGGATAAAAATATAATATATTTTTTGATAATGTTCTCAAAATGATAACATTTGTTTTGTCTTTCTACATATCATTTCTTCAATATAGGAGGCTCGTAGATGCGTAATAAAGCAGAGGTTTTAATGCATCCTGTGAGAATGAAAATTTTACAAGCGCTGATGCATAATACAGACGAAGGCTTAAGTACCTTAGAGATGATTTCTGTTATTAAAGATGTACCGCAAGCTACTTTATATCGCCACATTCAAATATTAATGGATGAAAGCATCATTAAAATTGTGAAGGAGCGAAAAGTACGTTCTGTAACGGAAAAATTTTATGCATTAAATGAAGATGCTGCAAAAATAAGTAAGGAGGATTGGTCAATACTAACGAAAAAGCAAAAACTCAACTATATTTCGTACTATCAATTAGCTCTACTGTCTCAGTATCAAAATTATTTAAACTTATGTGAAGAAGATGAACATATCGTAGATTCTGCAACTTTTTCATTACTGGACTTATCCTTAACGAAAGAACAGTTTAACCACTTTCAAAATGATTTGAACGATTTATTAACGAGATACTATAATATGTCCGATTCAAGCCATACAACGGAAACAAAAACAATCGCAGTAAATATTATTCCAAAATCGTAAGTAACAACACAGGATTTAATTTGTAAGGAAATGGAGAAGATTTATGAAAAAAAGCAAGTCACTTGAAAATATACGAAAATTTATCATGATTATTACAGGGGCAATCATCGCAGCGTATGGACTTGAAGCTGTATTAATACCAAACAATGTGATTGATGGTGGCGTTACAGGTCTTAGTATTATGGGTGCCCATTTATTTGAAATTCCATTAGGCGTGCTACTCTTTGTATTAAATATTCCTTTTATCTATATTGGCTACAAACAAGTAGGAAAAACATTTGCATTAATGAGCTGTGCTGGGATTGCTGCGTTATCGATTTCCACAGTTCTATTACATGACGTTAAAACGATTTTAGGACCGAATGATCCTTTATTAATTGTTTTATCTGGTGGTATGTTACTTGGAATTGGGATAGGAATTGTTTTACGTAATGGTGGTGCTTTAGATGGCTCTGAAGTATTAGCCGTACTACTATCACGTAAAATACCGTTTTCAGTCGGAGATATTATATTATTTATCAATGCCTTTATTTTCTTAGGGGCAAGCTTTATTTTCGGATTAGAGAGTGCTTTATATTCCGCTTTAACGTACTATATTGCGAAAAATGTTATTGATATTATTCAAGTTGGTTTAGAAAAATCTAAAGACGTCCGTGTTGTCAGTGCAAAATCTGAGGAAATTGGGGATGCCATTCAAGCTCGTTTAGGGCGTGGCGTTACTTATACACAAGGGCGTGGCGGGTTTTCAAACGAACCAACTGAAATATTAAACTGTGTCATTAACCGTATGGAAGAAAATAAGTTGGTATCCATTATTAAAGACATAGATAGCAGTGCGTTTGTCGTCATTTCTGATGTTTCAGAAGTGCGTGGTGGCAATTTCAAAAAACGCGATATTCACTAATACAAAAAGTAAGCAAGTGCATCTCTTGCTTACTTTTTATTTGTTGTTTTCCCTGTAATTCAGATCCTGGGTGCAACTACAGAAAAGAATGACATCTGGCGTTGGTCTAAAGGCTCTTTCAAGACAATTTCAACTAAAAAAGCTATAATTATAATAATTCTTATACTTGTGACTTTACATTTTGAAGGAGAACTTAATGGACTTATTTATAGCAAGTGATCGCCAATTGCCAATTCGTTATTATGTAAATGAAGCTATTTGGATTCGCCGTGGCTGTTTTTCGCCACCCCAATTAACTTTGCCTTTTTTTGTGGAGGTAGAAATTAAAAATAACGACAATTTGCCAATTATTACACAGTATATCCGAGAATTTCAATGTCAATATAAGTATACAGAGATGCAAATTCTAATAAAGGACAACGTTATATTTACTGAAATGCAAGATATGCTCACTAAACAGCTATTGAGTAATCATCTGATTTCTATCCACCCACTGTTATTAAAGTAGGCAATTTCTTACTGCTTTCATATTATAAAGATTACATAAATAATGGACATAGGCTTCAATCTAAATTTTGTAAGCTCATGGTCATTAAAGAAAAGATGAAAAAGGCTTGATAACCAGTAAAAGGATATTTTTGTTTTGATCAACACGATTTTCTTTATGGCTGACTTCAATTGACTCTTCTATATTCGCTCTAGCATTACGTGTTTAGCTAAAACCTTGGTTTACCACCATTCTTGATTCAGTTTGTTGGAAGCACGCCATTAGTGTAAAAAGGTTTTCTCACTCCTCCAATTAACAAACTACCATCTCGCTAGAAAGCTTAAAAACATCAAATAATCCTACTTTAAATAGGCATACATTTGCACTTAAAAGAATAGAAACCTAGTAGAGAGTTTAGTTCAAGAAAAATAAAGTGAGGTGTAGAAGTAATGCTAGAAATAAGTGATGCAAAAGAGTTGGTACTCGGAGTTGTGCAACATGATCCATTGTTTGTCGTACTACAACATACACCATTAGTAGAAACACTTTATGGTGATGCCTATTTAACACATATCCATGAAAAAGAATATTATAGCATTTCAGAAGTTGCAGGTTGGTTTGAAATAACAGATGCTATGCTGCGTTATTATATCAAACCTTTCGATCAGTATATTTTTGATAGCGCCTCTTATCATCAAACCACTAATATTCGCTTAGACCTCCCTGCTATTTTACGACTTCGCATGATTCTACTTTTGAAGGACGAATACCGTGTTAAAGGTCTAAAACTACTTCTGGGTATTGATGACAGTCACCAGCAGATTAAACATCAAATTACTGCCACTACTCTTGATTTTACGGATAATCTAGCCCACAAAGTCGATGTATTAGGTAGTGTCCTTCAGCAAATGATACAAACTGGTTTATTTCATATGGAACCAGATGAAAAGCAAGGGACATTAAACATTACGATTAATCAAGATTTTTTAGCGCAAAATCTACAAGAGCTCTCTTCCGAATCAAGCCGCCAAATAGAGGAAATTCAAAATGAAACAGCCGAATTGAAACATTTAAATGAAAATCTCCAAAAGCAAATGGTAGAGTTACAAGAAGGTAGTGTCAAAGATATCGTCAAAAAAATCCGTGAGCGTCATATTGAAAACGAAATCGTGTCCACTTTACGCACAGAGGCACTACAGCAATACTCTATGGAGAATAAGTCAGGGTTTTTCGCAAAAATTTTTAAATCCTCGCAAATTGAAATGGAAAAAGAGCAATTTGTTGTTGCCTATATTTCACAACATTTAGAAGAACGCTTAGAAACAGCACTAAATAAATATTACAGTACCTAATTCTTTTACGTGCCTGTCACTCAAACAATTCTGAAAATTCCGAGTGACTGGCACTAATCACTAATAAAAAAGGTGTGTACGAATGAATACGTTAATGGAAGTTCAAAACATTTCTAAACAATATAAAACAAAGAAAGTTTTAGATAACATTTCATTTTCCATTTATGGAGAGGAAATTGTCGCACTTGTAGGGAAGAATGGTTGTGGTAAAAGTACGCTACTAAAAATTATTGGAGGTATCGTCGATTCAGATAGTGGCGCAGTTACTAGTCATGTACAATCTTTAAAAATTGGGTACGTCCCCGAAATTACTCCTCCACATGTACTCTTTACGCCCGAAGAGTATCTTTTTCATATGGGTAAAATAAGTGGTGTACCTCGTAAGCCATTACAACAAAAAATAAATCAATTACTTGAGCTATTCAATATGCAAGAGGTTCGGTCGACACGAATTACTCATTTTTCAAAAGGCATGAAGCAAAAGATTATGATTATGCAGGCAATGCTTGAAGAAACACATCTTCTAATTTTGGATGAACCTTTATCTGGACTTGATCCTCGTGCCCAAAATGAATTAGAAAACACCCTTTTGTCTTTAAAAGAGAATGGATATAGTATTATATTAACCTGTCACGAAACCAAATTATTAGAAAACCTAGTGGATCGGATTTTATTAATGGAAGGCGGCCAAGTGGTACAACTGGAATCATTTACAGACGCTTCTAACCAAAACAATCTAATAGTGTTTGAGTTACCCAGCGACCAATCACTTGATACAGTACTTTCCTTTATCCAAATCAAACAAATGCGCACATTAAATAATGGCAATCAAGAGCTAACTGTAACGGTAAACAGTGGAGATACAGACAAAACCCTTTTGGCCTTACTTCAACACGAAGCTACCATTAAACAGCTTATGCCTCTAAATTCAAAGAAGGAACAATTTCATAGTCATTTCTAGGAGGCTTATTAAATACATGATAAGTTTATTACACTATCAATTTAGTAATTATATAAGAACTTATAAATACATTCCCCCTTTTTTCATTTTCATTTTATGTACGGTAGTCAACTATGCATTTGTACCAAATCCAATATTGGACAGTTACTCATTTACTTCGACTCTTCTATTTTTACTAATGGGATGGTTTACAGTAACAATATTTCATGCGGAGGACGAGGGACAAAAAGTCATTACTATACTACATGCTAAAGGGCAAAATATGTATTTTGTTACGCTTTATTTGATTTGTATTGTAATTGGCTTTTGTCTAAGCTGTGTGTCAGTGTTGTACCCTATAATAATTGGTGCATTTGGTGAACGACCAAGTTTATGGCATATCATATTGGGTTTCCTAGCTCATTTTAGCCTTTCTATGCTTGCTATTGCACTCTCTGCCATTTTCACAAGGGAACTAGTCAAAAATAAACAAAATTCTTGGTGGGGTGTACTTAGTATCTTAATTATTTCTTTAGCTATCGCCTCTTTAAAAAGCGTTATTTTACAAGTAAAGGGTCTATTATGGCTCTTACCTCCAGTACATCTTTCTTTAGAAATGATGAGTTCAGATGATAGCATCAACGTAATACCAGCCGTTTTTTATTGGCAATTTATTTGGATTTTTATTTATAGTATTTTAGTAATATGGTTATACTTTATAATGTTGAATCGAAAAAGGAAAATGTAAGAAGTGCCTGGCACCCAAACAATTGTGAAAATTTCGAGTGCCCGGCACCTAAAGTTTTAATCAAGTAATTCTTTTAACTGGTTAATTTCAGTAATTGTTAGCTCTGTTAATTCTGCGATTGTTTCAATATTGGTTTCTCTCTTCAATAACTTTAACGCAATTGGGACTGACCCCGATATATAAGACACTAAACAAAAAAGCATTACCCAACCCGTTGTCGGTATTGAACCGGCGACAGGTTGTTTAGTTTCGTTTGAATTCGGTTATTGTTATAATAGTTTATATAGTCTTTGACAGTTTGTTCTACGATGGCCGTCGTAGTACTGTTCAAATTGTCTAAGTAGAATGTTTCAGACTTTAACACAGAATGAAACGATTCGATTGGGGCATTATCAGCGGGCGTACCTTTACGGGACATGCTCATGGTAATGCCTTTTGCTTTTACGGCCTGTTGATAACCATACGATGTGTATACCGCCCCTTGGTCACTGTGCAACGTACACCCTTCGGGCAAATGATGAAGTTGAGCTAATGTATCCAGCACAAAATCAGTATCTTGGCAGTCTCCAATCGAATAGGCAATAATTTCACCATTATATAAATCTTGAATACTTGAAAGATACAACTGTTTTTGACCAAATGGCAAGTAAGTAATATCAGTTACGAGCTTCTGTAACGGTGCGGTGGCTTCAAAATCGCGATTTAATAAATTTGCTGCGATTGCATAAGGTTGTCCTGTTCGTTTCCGTTTTTTCACTTTCACGCGACATTGCCAACCATATTTTTGCATAATACGTTGAACCACTTTATGATTGACGCACATTTCTTGACGTAAGAGTGCTGTAATTTTTCTGTAGCCATAGCGAAATTTATTTGTACGACAGAGTTCACCGATACGTCTCTCTATTGTTTGACGAGACCTTGCATCGGTTGATGCCTGTTTCCAACGATAGTAGGTAGATCGTGCAATCCCAAAATGTTTACAAATGTCCTTTACAGACATTATGCTTCTTAGTGACGCAACTAATTGTACTGCTACTTCTCCAACCACTTCCTCTCCAATTCTGCGTACTTTTTTAGCACCTCAATTTGTTGCTTTAAATAACGGTTTTCCAATGCTAATTTCGTTTGTTCATTGTCCGGTTCAGGACCCTTATTAAAGATATATTGTTTGCCTACAGGTTGTTTCAAACGATTGACTTCACCATTTCTATACCAACGCACCCATGTTTCGACCTGTGTTTTATGGCGTATATTTAATTCCAATAGAATCTGTTTGACAGGTACACCTGCTAATCGCATCTTAATCGCTTTCATTTTTACTTCATAGGGATAACTCACTCTTGTTCCCATAGAAAAAACACCTCCAAATTGAAATTTAAGTATCTATACCCGAATTTCAATCGAAGATGCTTTTTTTATTTGTCTATACCTATTGGGGTCAGTTCCATTTCCTTCTGCACCTTTTTTTCTCCGTGTTTAATGCCTTGTTCTATTCCCTGTGCTATGCCTTGTTCTATTCCTTTCAATAGCCCTTCTTGCTCAGCTATATATTTTGTATCTTCTAGCTTCGCCGCCTCATCAAGGATATATTTCAAACGAGATTGATATGCATAATAATCTTCAGGGGACTGACTTAAATCATGCCAAACATTCATAGCATTGAATAACTCCTCATCTTTCATGGCAAGCTCCTCCAATTCTAAATAAATTTCTTCATAGACTTTCTGTTTACGTCCATCAACCATTCCCAGTAGCATTAACCATCTATCCAAGACATTTTTAAAAGAATCCAATTGTTTTGCATACCATTGCTGTATAAATCGATTAATATCGATAAAATGTATTTCAAGTACGTCATCCATTTTCAAATTATCTTGATTATCATAAAGTTGAAAAATAGAATGATAATTTTTTGTGTGTTCAAATAACGTAAAATTACAAATATTTATAGTAATTGTCGGTCGTAATTTATGATACCCCATCCCTTTACGCAGTTGCGAAGTATAAATTCTTGACCAATAGTACAGTGTTCGTTTCATCATATCGTATTGATTGGTTAATTGAATTTCAACATTAACAAATAACTCATCTTGTGTTTTCACTAAAATATCCAAGCGAGATTGCTTATCATCTACATGTTCACTACCAAATTCTTGACTTATAAAAGTAACTTCTTTAATAGCATTTCTCCCTGTACGATTTAATAAAGCATTCAGGAATACTATAGTAATAGCCTTATTTTTATCCGTACCAAATAATTGTTTAAAAGCATAATCTACTTTTAAATCTATAAATTTTTCAAGTGGGATTTTACGAAAAGTCTTTACACTCATGCGCATCACTCCAATTGATTTACCACAATTATAACATTTTTTTGATTTTAAAAAAAACGAAAAAGGTGCCTGACACTTAAACAATTCTGGTGGCAGGCACTCAAACAATTCAGAATATTCCGGGTGTCAGGCACCCTTAACTGGCACCCTTAACTAATGATTAGATTGGATGTTTAAATTGGCTATCTTCTCTTGTTGTTTTAACACGATCCACTTACCGCATAACATTACAATTAGCCCTAGCAATACGATGCTGCCTGCAAAAATGAGTGCTGCCTTGTAGCTGCTAAAAATGACCACAAGTTGTCCAGCTATAATTGGCCCGATAATTTGTCCAAACGCATAGAACGTTGTCAACAATGACACGACTGGACCACTCTGTGTTGGAAATAGCTGTCTAGCATAGGCAGTTGTTAGCGTAACAATACCGACGAATGTTAAACCAAATAAAAATGAAGACAATAGCACACTCCATACTGTTTGTGAAAATACCGGCAACAATATCCCTAGCACTTGTAGTATGTAAGCCACAAATAAAATTTTTATTGCAGAAAACTTCTCTAATAGTACTGTCCAAACTGGAGCAGATGGAATAGCCGCTACACCAACAATGACCCAACTATAAGAGGAATATGATTGGAGCGATGGAATGTTGTGAATAATGTCCACTAAAAATGTACCAGTTATAATATAACCAAGCCCCTCAAACCCATATGCCGCAATTAGCCAAGGCATAAAACCCCGCGACATTTTTGCATCTGCCGTTTTCGTTACTTTCACGCTATCGTGTACTTGTAAATTTCTCCATAATAGAAATGTAATCACTAAAAATAGTGCGGATAAAATGCCTAAGCCAATCCAAGTACCTTGCCAAGCAAAACGTGCTTCAATAAAAGGTACGAATAAACCTGAAATGGCAATACCAAGCCCTATACCACTAAATAAATAGCCTGACCACTTTGTGAGCGTTTGTTTGGCCAAATAATCCATAATAATACTAGAAGTTAAAACAAAAATAAGTCCCCCTGTAATCCCTGCAATTAATCGTAGAACAAGCCAAACACTATAGAGCTCAATTAGCCCCATAAGCACAACAGAAATGACATTTAATACCACACTCAACAGTAAAAAATGTTTCCGCTGTCGGTAAATAAATCCCGCCCATAATGCCCCAATAAAATAACCAATATAATTACTAGATGCTAAAAAGCCTGCAACCTCAAATGAAAAGCCAACATCCTCCCGCATAAACGGCAAAATGGGCGTAAAAGCAAAACGGCTAATCCCCATCGCTACAACTAGTAATAGTA
Source organism: Lysinibacillus sphaericus (assembly GCF_002982115.1). Taxonomy (GTDB): domain Bacteria; phylum Bacillota; class Bacilli; order Bacillales_A; family Planococcaceae; genus Lysinibacillus; species Lysinibacillus sphaericus. Next base: position 3,245,393 of record NZ_CP019980.1, read on the forward strand.
CTCCCCCAAATAAAATACCAATGTGTTGACGATTCATCGCATCCTCTCCCCCTTTGTTAATAAAAGGATACTGAATGCTCCTTAATAAAGCAATTAAATTTATAAATTTTACCAATATTCAAAATAATAAAGGGAGGTGGTTTTACACTTTTCTTTTTACAAAAAAGACCCAAGCATTCACACTTGAGTCGTCGATTAGGCGATTTATTTAATAATTAGCTTTTAAACTAATAACAAGTAATACTATAAGCAAAAAAACACCAACACATACTCCCATAACTAGGCTTACTTTCCTACCAAGCATGTCCTTTCAATCCCCTCCTTTTGGGCATTTCCAAAAAATCTTATATAGCACCTATTTATTCCGATTTTCTCGCAACAAACTACGATAACAATTCTCATTTACAGTTTATATAAAGATTATTAATTTGCCAAGCCTCATTTTCCCACTACTTTCTACATCAGGTGAAAAGTAAAATATTCGTTTTTTTTATAGACTTTATAGTTTTATTATCCTATAATATTCCCTGCTGATACCAAAATACGAACATTGAGGTGTAAACTATGTTTAAATATACGCAAATTTTCAAAGGAACTGCTTTTTCAAGTAAGTCTTCCAAAGAAGTACAAATTTTACAAGACTACCTGTTTTGCATTAACGCAGACGGAATAATCGAAAAAACGATTGCGCCAGAGCATCCTGACTATCAAACAGTACTACATACATATAAAGGGAAAGAAAATTTCTACCAATTAACTGATGGCCAGTATTTCTTCCCAGGCTTTGTCGATTTGCATGTCCATGCACCACAATGGGCTCAAGCCGGTACTGCTCTAGACATCCCCCTATATGACTGGCTCAACACCTATACCTTCCCTATCGAATCGAAGTTCTCGGACTTAGCATTTGCGAAAGAGGTCTATGAAGATTTAGTAAGTACCCTTCTTGCCAATGGCACAACAACATCGTTGTACTTTGCAACAGTTCATAAGGAAGCAAGCCTATTATTAGCTGAAATCTGTGCTACAAAAGGACAACGTGGTCTTGTTGGGAAAGTTGTCATGGATGACCCTGAACAAAACCCTGCATTTTATCGAGATGCAAATACGGCAACAGCATTAGCGGATACAGAAGAGTTTATTTTAGCTGTTAAAGAATTAGCGAAATCTACCAAGCAAGGCGTATATCCTGTTGTAACACCTCGCTTTATTCCAAGTTGTACAAATAGTGCTTTAAAAGGTTTAGGTGAATTGGCAGCTAAGTATGATACACATATTCAATCTCATTGTAGTGAAAGTGACTGGGAGCATAGGTACGTGCAAGACCGCTTCAACAAAAATGATGCCTACGCTTTACATGATTTTGGTCTATTAGGTGATAAGTCTGTTATGGCACATTGTAATTTCTTAAACGATGAAGATGCCACACTATTTGCTGAAACTGGTACTGCTATCGGCCATTGTCCAATTTCAAATGCTTATTTTGCTAACAGCGTTATTCCCATTGCCCGCTTCCATGCAAAAGGTGTAGATATTGGTTTAGGCTCAGACATTTCAGGTGGCTTCTCACCTAGTCTTTTTGATAATGCAAGACAGGCGGTAATGTCATCTAGAATGTTGGAAGATGGTGTGAATACAGAACTTCCTGCAGACAAACGTGGCGTGCCAAATTCGCGCATTACTATCAACGAAGCATTCTATTTAGCAACAGCTGGCGGTGGTGAAAGTTTAAGTCTTCCAATTGGTCGCTTACAAGAAAACTATACGTGGGATGTTCAAGTAATCGATACAAAAGTAGCATCTGCTAAACTACCAATCTTTGATAACAAAGAAAAACTGATTGATATCTTCCAAAAAATCATGTATCTAGTACGTCCTGAAAATATTCGAGAAGTATGGGTGCAAGGCATTAAAGTGCACGAAAGAACAGAATAATCTAACGCAAACAGTGGTCTCCCCTTCTCTGTAGCAACAGATGGAGGTCACTAAGTCGTTTTATTTATAAACTTAACATTTGAGGTGGGCATCTTAGTGGAAACGCAAAAAAACAATTTAGCAAACAGTAATACCGCACATTTAACCGTTTTACCCGATGACAAAGTACCATTCGGTCAATCCGCTCTTCTAGGTTTACAACATGTAATGGCCATGGACGTCTATGTCGTACCTTTCCTAATTGCGATGTTAATAGGCATGCAATCAGGACAAGCAAGTGCTTTAATACAATCAACATTTATCGCAGCAGGGATTGCGACGATTGTCCAAAGCCATTTCTGCATGAAGCTTCCAATCGCACAAGGACCCTCGTATGTACCATTAGGAGCGATAGTTGGTATCTATGCCGCAAGTGGCAGTGGCGAACTTGGTTGGAGCGCTGTACTGGGTGCAAGCCTGATTGGGGCCATTTTTGTCATCATTTTAGGTTATACAGGTATTTTCAACAAAATCGTTAAAACATTTATTCCCCCAATTGTAGGCGGTACAATTATTTTCGTCGTTGGCTTATCCCTTATGCCCGTTGGTTTAAGTAGTAATATTTTTGAAGGCGCTGGTGCTACGATTAGCCAAAACATATACTTGGCGCTTATTTCAGCTACCGTATTAATTGGCTGCGTAATGCTAGGCTCTATATTCCGTCAAAAAGGTCGAGTATTTCGTATTGCCTCCGTTATTATCGCGTTGCTTATCGGTTGTGTCGCTGCAAATATTATGGGTATTTTAGATTTATCGGCTGTTGGAAAAGCAAATTGGTTTAGCTTACCGCAATTGCCTTTTGTAGATTACGGCTTTACATTTAACTTTTCAGCTATTATAACAATGGTGATTATCTATATTGTCTTAATGGCTGAAACGACGGGTACATGGTTTGCTGTAAGTAATGTAATTGATAAACCATTGACAGATAGACAAATTAATCGTGGGGTAATTGGTGAGGGTATTGGCTGTTTCATCGCCTCATTACTCGGTTCTACGCCGGTAACTGGCTATTCAACAAATGCAGGGGTTATTTCCATCACAGGTATTGCAAGCCGTCGTATCTTTATTGTTGCAGGTTTTTGGTTTATTTTGTTCGGTTTTTCCGGTAAATTGGCTGCCTTAATCTCTGCCATTCCTTCAGCAGTGATCGGTGGCGTCTTTGTCATCGTCTGTGGCATTATCGCCATTAGCGGGTTACAGGTAATGAAAAATGAACATATTGGCGAAAAAGAAATGTACGTCATTGCTGTTCCTGTTATCTTAACATTAGCGTTAACACTATTACCAAAAGATTTCTTATATGCTTTACCTACAACGGTACAATATTTATTCGGCTCTCCAATAGCAACAGCTGCGCTCGTTGCCATTATGTTAAATAAAGTATTACCAAATGTTAAATAGGTAAGGTTTGGAGACTGTAGATAAAGAGAGTTTATCTACAGTCTTTTTGTCTTAAGTGAATCCTATAATATAAAGGCAAAAAAGTACAAACTTTATAGGAAGGATAAAGATATTGGCAAAACAACAAAAGTCATTACAAATAGTTACAAATAAAAAAAGCCATAACACCTCAAGCACTTGAGGTATTTTGGCTTTTTATGTTGTCTCTTTTGTCATTTTCTCAAATTCACATAAATCAATCCATTTTTGAATAGACGCTATGACTTCCTGAAATGCTAAGCCATTTGGTGTTAATGCATATTCTACCTTTTTTATCGATGAATCAATGTATTTCTTTTCAATTAATCCTGCATTAACAAGCTCATTTAAACGTTCTGTTAGTAAACGATCAGAAATGCCGGGTATTGTGGCATGAATTTCATGATACCTTTTTGGACCAGGCAACAAAGTATAAATAATCATTCCCATCCAACGTTTCCCTATAAACTCTATTGCCTGATGATAACTACTACATATATGTGAACAGTTTGATTGTGTCATCTCATAACCTCCTGTCTGTAATTCCTTATTCTATTGTAGCACACAAAATATTTTTTATTTGACGAATAAACTTACTAATGGTAAGATTCTAATCATCAACTTACCATTAGTAAGTTTTAAGGAGGACATTATGTCAGCAACTAAAACACAATCCAATCTATATACAATTATGGAAGAGCGTAAATCCGTTCGCGTCTATGATCCAGCTTTTAAAATTCCACAAGTAGAGCTTGAAGCAATTATTCAAGAGGCTACTAGCGCTCCGTCATCTAGTAACTTGCAACCATGGAGATTCCTAGTCATTCAAGACGAAGCTGTAAAAACAGAACTACGTGCTATTGCCAATAACCAAGAACAAGTTGAAACATCTTCAGCTATTATTGCAGTGTTAGGCAATGCCGAAATGTATCAGCAAGTTGAACAAATTTACACGCAAAATGTAGCAGAAGGGCATATGGGTGAAGCACAGAAAGATTTAATGATTACGAATACTCTACGTACTTACCCAGCTGCACCACTTGAAGTCAGAAAAAATATTGCAACATTTGATGCAGGTCTTATCTCAATGCAACTAATGCTGATTGCAAAAGAAAAAGGTTATGATACGGTGACAATGGGCGGATTTGATAAAGAGAAATTTGCACAACGTTTTGAATTACCAGAGCATATTTTCCCTGTTGTTCTTATTGCCATCGGGAAAGCGGCAGCACCTGCTTATGGTTCATCACGTTTACCATTAAAAGACATTGCTCGTTTTATTTAATTCAGTAATAATCTGTTGGCTAACAGGTAAGAGAAAAAGTGTTAGATTGACTGCATCAATCTAACACTTTTTTGCTCGTTGTATCATTTGTTTATGCATTCTAAGCAAGAGTTGTCCCTTAAACCACTCTTCTTTTTAGTGATGTCCTAGCCTTTTCGTGTTTTCCTATAATCCCTATTTAAGTTGTTGCAAAATTCTCATTTCTTTTTTGCTATACTAGAGAAAGAAAGTAGGGATGACTATGATTTATGATGTAATTATTGTGGGTGCTGGTTCAATGGGAATGGCGGCTGGTTATTATTTAGCGAAGGCAGGAAAAAACGTCCTTATGCTCGATGCTTTTGATCCACCACATGAAGAGGGCAGCCATCATGGCGAAACAAGAATTATTCGTTTTGCTTACGGTGAAGGAGCGAGTTATGTCCCTTTCGTGCTACGCGCAGGACAACTATGGAAAGAGCTTGAAGCGGAAACAAGTGAATCTTTATTTTTACAAACAGGTGTGATGAATGTTGGTCAATCAGATCATACCTTTCTTCAAAATGTTAGAACAAGCGCGAAACTATACGATTTACCTTTAGAACAGTATACAGCCGCCGAAGCGATGGAAAAATGGCCTGGATTAGCATTGCCTGAGGATTTAGTAGTGTGCTATGAACCAACTGCAGGTGTATTGCATGTAGAAGCCTGTATCGCTGCCTATAAAAAGTTAGCATTAGCACAAGGTGCCATTTTACATACAAATGAAAAGGTCCACGCTATTAAGACCGAAGACATTGTACAAATACATACAGAAAATGGGTTATATGAGGCAAGAAACCTCATTGTCACAGCAGGGGCTTGGGCATCGGAATTGCTCCAAACCATGAACCTTTCATATCCTATTACACCAACACGCAAAACATTTGCTTGGTTTGAAGCAGACGAACAGCTTTATCGTGACACTACATTCCCCGCCTACTGTTTCGAATTTGCTGATTCAGCCTATTACGGTTTTCCAAGCATTCATGGGGCAGGCTTGAAACTAGGTCGCCATGATGGTGGTGAGCCTATCGACCCTAATGAGCCAATGCGTCCATTCGATAATCAGGATGCTGCTGATTTACAACATTTTCTCAATCGCTTTATGCCACAGCATGGTGCACTTGCATTCGGCAAAACATGTAAATATTCTGTGACACCTGATGAACACTTTATCATTGATTTTTTACCTAATCATCGCAATATTGTCATTGCTGCAGGATTTTCTGGTCATGGCTTCAAATTTAGTAGCGCAGTTGGCGAAGTATTAACAGAACTTATATTAAATGGTACAAGCAAGCAAGATTTATCCCTTTTTCAGCTTAATCGCTTTGCCTAAATCATAACAACCAAGAGAAATATTTCGTTCTCTTGGTTGCTTTATTGTTGTATAACATTACATCCAATAGGCTAACGAACGTTTTTTCATGGACGTACGATATTGTTTTGTGGAAATTGGTAACACTTGATTTGTTTTGTAATCCATAATAACGCCATAGCGACGTACAACGTCCATTTGATTGATTTCACCTGTATTGTACATACGCTCCACTTCATAGGGGTCTGTTTCAAGCCATTGTTGACGATTTTTTCGAATATACGCTCGCTCTTTCACGGTAGCTGCCATATCAATTTCAAATGCATCAATATCACGATCAATTTCACGGATAACAACGCCATAATCAAGTTTCGCACGTTCAAGCGAAACATATTCATCGATGACATCCTCTAAAACTGCGTTGACATCACGCTCAAGAGGGTCACCTAATCCTCCCCCGCCAGCAGATGGACGTGTAAAGGAGTCTCCCTTTTTCAATGCGACATTAGAAAAAATAGTACCCAAAAATTCCTCACCAGCTTGATTTGGATTTAAAATAGCCCCTTGTGCAATGGACGGTAAGCCTCCCATAATGCCCCACGTAATAGAACGAGAACGGTCACAACAATATGACATCACGGTGTTGTTTATATCCGTTAATAACCCACCCTTTTCAACACCACAACCACCGCGATATTTCCCTGGACCTGCTGAATCTGTAATAATCTCATGTTTTGTCGTTAGTACAGGAGACAAGCGTTCTTGCCCTTCACACGGTTGGACACTTAAACCGACCCCAAATACAGGTGATGTCGTATTTGCGCCATCGCGATCCACACGCCCACCATGTCCTCCTGCCATCCAGTCATACCACATAAAATACCCATTATTATTTTGTCGTTGATCGTAGCCACCAATTAACAAATACTCTAGGTTAAATGAACAAGCAATTGCACGTTCAGGCATGATGTTTGACCATAACTCAAAACATGCATTCATTATCTTTTCAAAAGAACCTGAGCAATAGCCAGATACTGCAATAGGACTCGGAGCATTGACAACAGTATTTTCGGGCAAATGTATTTTGACAACTCGATAGAAACCTGAATTTAATGGAATTTCCGGAAAGAATGTTTTCGTTCCTGCATAAATACCAGAAAGTGCCGAACCGAATCCAGCATTTAAAAAGCAACTTATAGCAGGGTGTGACCCACTTAAATCATAGAAAATTTCATCTTCACGAATTGTCATTTTCACATGCACTGGTATTAAGCCATCCCCTAGCTCTGGGTCCATATCAATGTAATCTACTGTTTCCCATTGTCCTTTCGGTAAGGCTTTAATCTTTGCACTCGTCAAACGTTCTACATAATTTTGTACCTCTTCAAATGCTAATAAAACCGTATCGATACCATATTTGTTAATCATCTCATTCAATTGTTTTTCGCCAATTTTAGCCGCTTCTACTTGTGAACGTAAATCGCCAATTCGTTCCTCGGGAATACGCATATTCATCACGATAATATTCACAACATCTGCTAAATACTGACCTTTACTATAAATGCGTACAGGGGGTATTCGTAATCCCTCTCCATAATGTTCCTTTGCTGTAATATCAAAAGAACCTGGATTAGAACCACCTACATCTGCCCAATGACCGTTTGTTTGCATCAGGGCAATCAGCTTATCGCCATGGAAAACAGGTAGTATAACCCGAACATCGCTAAAATGCGTGCCCCCCCGATATGGATCATTTACTAAAAATACGTCACCAGGGTGAATATCATTTGCAAAATCCTCTAAAATCGCTTTCGCTGTTAGATGTAAAGTACCGACATGTACCGAAATATCTTGTGTTCCCTGCATAACTGTATTTCCTTGTGCGTCACATAATGCACAACTAAAATCCCGATTATAAATAACAAAAGAATAGCAAGTACGCAACATTTGTTCAGCCATTTGATCGACTAAATTTACAAAGCCATTTTTCAACACTTCAAATGTTACTGGATCCAGATTTTTAATTTGATTATTTAGGAACAATCCTGTAGTACTCATAGATTACTTCCCCCTTATCATGTATTAGTTCACGGTAATAATGATATTTTTATAAGCATCTACTTCAGCCGTAAATCCTGGTGGAATGACCGTCGTCGTATCTAATTGATCCACAATTGCAGGACCTTGTAATTGTGCATGCACTGGAATTTTATCGCGATAATAAACGTTTGTTTCAACATATGCCCCATCAAAATAGACAGGTCGTGTCTCTTTATAAGCATCTTGTAAGGAGCCAGTTGATTCAAATTGTGGGAAATTAGGTTTTGGCACTGTACCTATTGCAGTCACACGTAAACCGTAAATCTCAACAATCTGGTCCTTATCTGAAAATGCAAATTCTCGCTCATGTTCTTGGTGGAATGCTGCTAATACTTCCTCCAAGGAAGTGACGTAATCTGGTACCACAACCGCTAAGGAACGCCATTGTCCCTTATAGCGAAGATCCATATAATTCATCAAAGTCGATGTTTCTTCAGAAATCCCTTCTTCTTCTAATAATGCTTTCGCCTCTTTCCGTAGTGCCTGATATTGAATATCGAGCTCTTCGACTGATACTTCATTTGCTTTTTTTACAAACGTTTTTGAAATATCGTGGCGTACATCTACAAGTAAGCATCCCATTGCTGCTGCTACGCCCGGATGTGTAGGGATAATGACTTTCGGGATATTTAAATCTTTTGCTAAATGTGCGGCATGAAGTGGCCCTGCACCACCAAAGGCTACAAGAGCAAAATCACGTGGGTCATAGCCCCTTCGTACAGAAATTAAACGAACGGCATCACTCATATTGGCATTGGCAACTTCAATAATGGCACTCGCAGCTTCTTCAATTGTTTGATTGAAAGCTTGCGCAATTTTTGTTACAGCCTGCTGTGCCTTTCTTTTATCTAATTGCATCATCCCATCTAACAATGTCACACCAAGACGTCCTAAAACGACATTAGCGTCTGAGTTGGTTGGCTCTGTACCACCATGACCATAGCAGGCTGGACCTGGTATAGCACCAGCACTTTGCGGCCCATTTCGTAATGATCCACCTTCATCTTGCCAAGCTAAACTACCACCGCCAGCACCTATCGTTAATATTTCAATACTTGGAAATCCTATTGGATAACCATATTCAATAGACCAATCCTTTGTAATTCGAATTTGTCCTTTGTACATCAGTGAAATATCTGTACTTGTTCCTCCCATATCCAAGCCTATCGCATTTTCAAAACCGCATAACTTTGCTATATGTTTGCTCGCAATTGCTCCCGCAGCAATTCCTGAGCTCGCTAATCTAGCGGCATAGCGAGGCACTGTACTAGACGTCATGACACCTCCGCCAGAATGTAAAACTAAAATTTCCTCCTCATAGCCTCTTTTTTGCATTTCATTACTTAATTTACTAATATAATTGCTCATGATTGGTCCTAGAACCGCATTAATAATCGTTGTACTCATCCGTTCATGCTCGAATATTTCAGGTAGTACTTCACTTGAAGTACATATATAAACATCTGGCAGTTCCTCAAGTAAAATCTTTTTCACTTTTGCTTCGTTTTCTCCATTCACATAAGAATTGATAAAACATATAGCAATGGATTCTGTCCCGCGACGTTTCAATTTCTTTGCTAATACCCGAATTTCTTCCTCATCGATAGCTTGCAATACTGTTCCTTCATAATCTATTCGCTCGGTGACTTCAAAACGATCGCGGCGTTGAATATAGGGCTTTGCCGTATCTTTGTACGTATCCCAAATATCCTCCTTTGTGCCGCGACGAATTTCTGTGACATCGCGAAATCCTTTTGTCGTAATTAGAGCGGTTTTCGGTAGCTTTCGCTCAATTAATGCATTCGTACCAACCGTCGTGCCATGAGAAAAAATTTTAATATCCTGCCCTTTCAACTCTGCCTTCTCAACGCCATTTAAAATTCCCTGTTCAGGGTTTGATGGGGTGGATGAAGTTTTTGTGACAAATATTTCTCCTGTATCTTCATTAAAAACAAACACATCTGTAAACGTTCCACCAACATCTATTGCTAAGCGAGTTTGTGCCATAGAGATACCTTCTTTCGTTTAATAGTGTGAAAATATGCATAACAATCTACTAACCTATAAGAAAAAACAGTCTCCCATATGTAACGGGCTTTAAAGCCCATTACATTCCCTGTGTGCGGATTGTCACCGTTTTAAATGTTGTAAAAAATTCTTTTGCTGCTTGCCCTTGTTCACGTGCGCCAGTACTTGAATTTTTCATGCCGCCAAATGGCGCTTGGGGTTCAGCACCACCTGTCTCGTCGTTCACTTGAACAAGCCCCACTTCGCTACGCTGAATAAAATCAAAAGCTTTTTGAATGTTGTTCGTATAAATAGAAGCACTTAACCCAAATTCAGAGTCGTTGGATAATCGAATTGCTTCTTCATAATCCTTTACCTTAATCACAGCTAAAACTGGTCCAAAAATTTCATCACGCGCAATGCCCATAGCATGTGTTACATTTGTAAAAATCGTCGGGTCAATATAATAACCTTCTGATTTACCTTGCGTCGGTCCACCACCATAGACAAGTTTGGCACCTTCTAATTTTGCTTTTTCAATGGCAGCTAAAATACTCTCATATTGACCTTTTGAGGAAACTGGACCCATTGACGTGCCGACTTTGATTTCCCTCGCTTGTTCAATTAAACATGCTAACACCTCATCATAAACTGCTTCCTCAATATAAACTCGACTAGTTGCTGTACAACGTTGTCCGGTTTGCTTCATTGCTCCTTCAATTGTTAACTTTGCAGCGAGATGAATGTCCGCATCAGCTAATATAATGGCAGCGTTTTTACCGCCTAGTTCAAGCTGAATTTTTTTCTTAGTTGATCCTGCACTATCTAAAATACTTTGCCCAACACCATTTGAACCGGTAAATGTTATTGCTTTCACTTCTGGTGCTTCAAGCAAAACTTGCCCAACTTTCGAACCGCGTCCTTGTACAACGTTTAACACATTCTTTGGTATACCTGCTTGTTCAAAGAGCTCGCCGATAAGTTTTCCCGTTAAAGCGCTTTCAATAGAAGGTTTCCAAACAACCGTATTGCCGTATACTAATGCGGGCGCAATTTTCCACAAAGGAATAGCTACTGGGAAATTCCATGGTGTAATAGCTGCAACTACACCAAGAGGGACACGCATTGTGTACAACATTTTGCCTTCACTGGCAGACGGCAATACTTCACCTGTCGCCCGCATTCCTTCTTGTGCAAAATAGCGCAAAATAGAAGCGCCACGTTTCACCTCCCCAATCATTTCATTTTTGGTTTTACCCATTTCGTTGGAAGCTGTTTCAGCTACTTTATCAATATTTTGTTCGAGCAAGTCTGCAGTGACACGCAATAGTTCCCCACGCACTACTGACGATGTATTTTTCCAATCTTCAAATGCTTCATTTGCCGCTGTAACGACTTCCTTTGTCTCATCCACTGTCAAAAGCTCTACTTGACCAATACATTGCGATGGTTTTGCAGGATTAAATTGCTCTCGAATTTCCCTAATGATAGTTGTCATAAAACCCCTCCTTGATTAAGTAACTGATTCTTCATATTAGCTCGCATTAAAGCCATACATATTAATCTTTTGCAATAATCGTTTTACGCACAAATTCAAAAGTCTCATCTAGAATACGTAACATTTCGTTTAATTCTGCTTTCGATAAAATAAGTGGTGGTGCAAAAACAACTGTATCTTGCTCGTACGTGACTGTTCGTAAAATTAAGCCTCGTTTCATCGTTTCTTGAACAAATATTGGGCTAATGGCAGTCTTGAAAAGCTCGCCAGTTTCACGATTTTTAACTAGCTCAATAGCACCAAGCAAACCAATTGTTCGAACATTTCCGATAAAGCTATATTTTTCTTGAAGCGCTTTAAAACCTGTCAACATCGCTTCTCCCATAGATGCTGCGTTTTCTATCAACATTTCCCGCTCTAGAATGTCAATGTTTTTTAAGCCTACTTGGCAAGCCAATGCATGACCACTATACGTATAACCGTGCATTAAAGTCCCTTTGGAAAGCTGGCAATATGTTTCATGAATTTTTTCCGAAATTACCACACCTCCAAGCTGTGCGTAGCCACTCGATACCCCTTTAGCAAATGACATCATATCTGGTACAACGCCATAATGCTCCATGCCAAACCATTTACCCGTACGACCGAAACCGGTAATTACTTCATCCGCTATAAATAAAATGCCGTACTCATCGCAAAGTTTACGTACTTCTTTAAAATAATCTTCTGGCGGAATATTGACTCCTCCCGCTCCTTGAATCGGCTCGGAAATAAACGCTGCTACTGTTTCTGGACCTAGTGCTTCAATCATTTCTCGAAGATCGCGAACAGATTGATTGTAAACATAATGGAAATCAGGTGCAGGAGAGTTGGTAAAGTTACGAAATGCCTGTATACCCGTCGCATTTGTCGCTCCCATCGCCACCCCATGATAGGATTGTGTACGTGAAATAATTTTTTGACGCGCTGGCTGACCCTTTAATAACCAGTAATGGCGAGCTAGTTTAATCGCCGTATCATTTGATTCTGATCCTCCGGAAGTAAAAAATACTGTATTTAAATCTCCTGGTGTTAAAGAGGCTATTTTCGTTGCTAAACGAATAGCTGGTTCATTACTAAATGAAGCAAAACAAGAGCTAAATGCTAATGTTGCCATTTGTTCTTTTGCAACTTCTGCAATTTCCTCACGACCGTGTCCAACGTTTACGTTCCATAAAGAAGACATGCCATCAATATAACTTTTCCCCTCTAAATCTTTTAAATAGATGCCTTTCCCCTCTGTAAAAATAGCAGCAGGCCCTTGTGTTTGCTGTTGCTCAATCGACGTCGTTGGATGTAGAAAATGCTTTTGATCTAAAGTTTTCAATTCTTCTTTTAGTTGAATTGTCATCAATACCAGCCTCTTTTCATTAAAAGTTTTATACACTTTATTACAAGCAATTTTTATGCCAACTACATAAAAAAAGAGACATTATTAAAAAATGCCTCTCTAATTTATTGAATTCGTCCATCATTATTCACTATTGAGCACCTCGAACGACTTGGTAGTTTTCAGAATGTCGATATTTTTTTGCTTCAATAAATATCTTGTTAGAAACACATACGCCTATTCAAATATCACTAGCATTTCATGCTTTTTTGCACTAATTATGCAAATATACAAGTAGTGATGCATAACTACATCGTTATTCTTGATAGGAGATATGCCGTGTCAATTGGAATTTTTGTATTTTCCTTACTAACGTAGATTGATCGCAACCGAGCGCTTTGGCTGCTTGTCTTATACTCGGATGTTCGGATAATGCTTGCTTAATCAATTGCTTTTCAAACATTGCCACTTGCTCTTTTAATGTACCTACCAAAAGTGGAACTGCAAGCTGTTGTTGTACATTTGGCTGTTGCACTGTATTGTCGACTTGTCGAATAACTAGTGGATTGCTATCAAGCTCTTGTTGAACTGTACTTGCCGTAATTTCAGGTTGGGTAGCCAATAAGCAAAGGCGTTCCACCATATTTTTTAATTGCCTGACATTTCCCGGCCATGCATACGCTTCTAACACTTTCATAGCTGTTGACTCAATTGTTCGATGAATGCCATATTTATCACCTATCAACGCTAAAAAATGATTAACTAATGGAATAATATCTTGCCGACGATGTCTTAATGGTGGAATTTCAATAGGGATAATGTTTAAGCGATAATATAAATCCTCCCGAAAGCTACCTTGCCTAACCATATCCGCTAAGTTTCGGTTGGTTGCTGCGATAATTCGTACATCAATTGCAATCGGTCTGCCACTTCCTATGCGCTGTACCTCCGATTCTTGTAGCACTCGCAATAATTTAGCTTGGAGTTGCAAAGGCATTTCTCCAATTTCATCTAAAAACACCGTGCCTCCTGATGCAATTTCAAAGAGTCCGGCTTTTCCACCTTTACTAGCTCCCGTAAATGCCCCTGATTCATAGCCAAAAAGTTCAGATTCAAGTAATGTTTCTGGAATTGCACTACAATTGATTGTTAAGATTTGCTTATGACTTCGTCTGCTATAGGCATGAATAAGTTTTGTAATCTCCTCTTTGCCGACTCCCGATTCACCACCAATTAGCACGGTAGAATCTACTTCCGCTACACGCATCACCCTTTTGACTACTTGCATCATGGCGGAAGATACGGCAATTAAACTACTTTTTCTCGATTCTTGATTATGTAAGGCTTGTAGTTTGTATTTAAAATTTTCATTTTGATCTTCTAATTTTTGTACTTCTTGTTCAAGCAATTTGAGTTGTGTCATATCCCGTGTGATGGCAACAACATATTGTAATTTGCCATCTTCGTCAAAAATAGGCTGACCTGTGACTAAAAAACATCTACCGTTAATGAAAGTTTGCAATATCGTTACCTTTTCTTGCGATTCAATTACTTTCATCGAAATAGAATCACTCATTAACCCTTCAGCAATGACATCTTTTGCATATCTCCCCCGTAAATCGATGCCAACAATTTCAATATCAATATCATTTTGAAATAAAATTTTGCCGTGACGATCACAAATTGTCACCCCATCAGAAATTGAGTTCAACAACTTATGTGACAGGGGGTTCATAAAATCGATATCGTTAAACTGCTTCAATGATCTAGCTGTAAACAGTGTACCTTGAGATGTTTCTACTACATGGACGAAATATTCTTGCACCTCAAATGTTTCTTGTCCTTTACAGTATTTCTCACTTATTTGTTCAAGAAGCTCTTGTTGGATATCACTTTTGACAATCACTTCACCATTTTTCACAATAAAAAAATGTTCTTCCTTATGAAGTTCTGTTACTGACATCTGAACCGCTTCCTTTCCAAATCCATTTTATTATTTTTAGAAGTAATGCAAAAAATCCGCTCCCTATCCACGGAATCTCTAGCAAACAACTACTTGCGTAGTTGTTTGCTAGGCTTGCATTCTCGTAAGCGTGTCGCGAATTTAATCTCATCGTATAGTTCCCTCACACTCGTCATAGCCTCGTAGTAATATTCTACTCTGAAGCTAACTTATCCTCTAATTGCTCTGCTGGTTTAGTTGAAAGTTTTCGCATGATGACAAATAGCACAATTGACACAATCAATACTAATGTACTTAAGTAAAACTGCGTACGCAACGATTCAATTAACACTTGGCATAAATAGACAATCGTTAAAACACCAATCGTAACATACGATAAGTATGGAAATAACCACATCCTAATCGATAATGGCTCGCCCGAAACTTGATCATAATACCGTCGAAATCGTATTTGTGAAATAGCGATAAAAATATAAACAGCAATCATTAATCCTCCAACACAATTACCTAAAAAATAAAAAATTACTTCTGGGGAAATAAAATAGAGCATGGCACAAATATATGCAACTAAGGTACTTCCAATAATAGCTGGTACTGGTGCACCGCGGCGATTTCGTATTTGTGAGAAGATTTTTGGTGCATCTCCTTGACGTGACATTTCAAGTAACATGCGTGAACTTGTATAAAGTGCTGAATTAAGCACCGAAATTAATGAAATAAATATAACGATTTGAATAATTTGAGCTGCAATTGGAAGTCCAGCCATCGTTAAAATATTGGCATAGGGTGCTGCTAAAAACGTTGAATCATTCCACGGGATAATCATGACCATAATAGCTACTGAGCCGACAAAAAATAATCCGAGACGGAATACGACATTGCGAATAGCACGAACAATATTTTTTGCTGGATTTTCAGACTCTGCCGCAGCAATCGCTGCAACTTCAGCACCGCAAATAGAAAATATAACAAACACAATTGCGGTAAATATTGGAACAACTCCATTTGGTGCAAAGCCACCAAATGCTGTTAAAATCCCTAATCCTTTAGGCTCATAATTAGGCCATATACCGAAAATCATTGCTGTTCCAACTACTAAAAAGATAATGATTGCCGTAACTTTAATAAATGATAGCCAATATTCAAATTCACCGAATGATTTCACCGAATAAATATTAATAATGGTCATTAACAATGTAATGCCTACACTTCCAACCCAAATCGGTATAAATGGAAACCAGTTATGCAGCATACCCCCGATTAATGCAGCTTCTAGTCCAACAATGAATACCCAGCTAGCCCAATAAAGCCAGCCAACTGTAAAACCTGCCCATGGCCCAATATACTTTCCTGCATAAGATGCAAATGAGCCTAACTCCCCCGATTGACCAGACTTCTCTCCTAATGCGATTTCCCCAGCCGCCATTTCACCAACCATTTGCATAATTAAGACAATGAGCAAACACGCAATTGCATAGGATATGACTGCTGCTGGACCGGTACTTAAAATGTTTTTTCCGGTTCCAACAAAAAGCCCGGTTCCAATTACCCCACCAATGGAAATCATTGTAATATGTCGTGTTTTCAGTGATTTTTGCAAAGCTCCCATTAAACCACCCCTTAGTGTTTTGATATAGACATTTACTAGCCCCTTTCTCTAATGCATGTCTTCTGTTTAATGAGCAAGTTCTATGCCAAACACTACAAAAAACTTTAAATTTATAAAATTCTGTTAAATAAGTTTGTAGTTTACTAGCTTCTTATCTCGCTTCATCCTTTTATGGTGGACACAGCTTATCAAGATGACGCGGTACGAATTGCTTTTGCACAATGCACAATTAAAATTTTGATGCACATTTGCATCATCGATTTATTTTTTACATCACATTACCCATACGCTCGATTATATGAACTTAAAATATTTAATTCCTCTCGATACTTTGCAACAGTTCTTCTTGAAATTTGAATTCCTTCTTCACATAAAATATTTGTCAATTGCTGGTCTGCTAAAGGATTTCGTTTATCCTCGGTTTCAATCAACTTTTGTAAGCGCTTTTTAATGTACATAATCGAATCCATTTTTCCGGAAGAATTCAGCAAGCCCTTTGTAAACAAAGATTGTAATGCATAAATGCCTTTTGGCGTTTGAATATACTTCCCTCGAATAGCACGACTAATGGTCGATTCATGTACAGCTAACAAGTCAGCAAGATCTTTTAAACGCATAGGTTTTATCGCTTCTAACCCCTTCGTAAAGAAATTTTCCTGCTGTTGCAATAATAATCTAGTTAACTCATAAAGCGTCTTATCTCGCTGTTCAATTCCTTGCAATAGAGCTAATGCATCTTTCATGGAATCTCGGTAGTACGTTTGATAATTTGGATCATTTTTTAACAGCGCAACATAACTTTCATCAATCGATACGATAGGTAAGTGGTGACGAGTTAACTGAATCACCCATTCTCCAGCAATTGCTTTCACTTCGATATCTGGCATCACATAGGGAATCGATTCTAATTTATCCCCCATCATGATCGGTTTCAATTTTTTTATATAGTGAACCGTTTCGATGACATCTTGTAAAGGCATCTTATATTTTTTACTCAACTGTTTAATCGCTTGCGTTGCAACTAACTCTAAATCCGAACGAATAAAGGTCGAAGCCATTTGCGGCGCAAACTGATCATTATCCAATTGGATAAGTAAAAATTCTTGGTAACTTCGTGCGCCTACGCCAATCGGCTCAAAAGTTTGTAATAAATCTAAAATTGCCTCTACATGCGAATAACTAGTTTGAAACTTGTCTGCTACAATCTCTAACTCTACGTCCAAAAATAAGCGATTATCCAACGATTGGATTAAAAATTTTAAAATTCGTAAATCAATAGAAGATAAATTTTGATGCATCGGCACTTGCTCTAAAAGGAATTGTTCATAATTTTCTTTTTCAGCAAGCTTCATCTCAATCATATTAAATTGGTTACTGCTAGACCTATCATAGGATGATGAAAAATGATGAACAGAACAATTTGCTAATTGCATAATCTCCTCATATTGCGTTTTTTCTTTTGCGTCGTTGACTACTAATAGTGGATTTTCTGTTGCCCTTTCATAAATGTATTGCTCTAGCTCAGTCGCCGAATATTGCAATATTTCTAAATGCTGGACTAACTGTGCTGATAATATTTGTGTGACCTTTTGAGAAGTTTTAATCGTCATTTGCATCTTCCCACACCCCCAAAACAGAATTTTTCTACATAGTAACATGTTTTTTCTGTTTTTTTACACTTTTTCGTAAATTAAATACTTTTTACTATTTGTAAGGCTTATCGCTAAAAGCTATCTACTAATTTATATATGCTGTAGCCAGTTTTCACTTACGGAATTTTCTAATTATTCTAAAAAACATTTGACTTATTTACATAACGAATCATAAAATACACATATAATGTAATTGTTATCACAATGCGGTAAAAAGGAGGAGTTATTATATGTTTCAATTACCAACAGTGCAATTTACAGAAGCGCAAGAACAATTCCGTTTAGAAGTTCGAGCATTTCTACACGAAGAACTAGCAAAAGGAACCTTCGTGCCGAAATGTGATTCTTGGTTAAGTGGAGATAACCCTGAATTTTCTAAATTGATAGGTCAAAAAGGCTGGATTGGTATCACCTGGCCAAAAAAATATGGCGGTCAAGAGCGCAGTACTATTGATCGTTATATTTTAACGGAGGAATTTTTAGCTATAGGTGCGCCGGTTGCAGCACATTGGTTTGCTGATCGACAAACAGGACCACTACTTTTGCGTTATGGCACAGAACAACAGCGTGCATTTTTCCTACCGCAAATTGTGAAAGGTGAATGCTACTTCGGCATTGGGTTAAGTGAACCAAATAGTGGTTCAGATTTGGCTTCTGTCAGTACACGTGCTGAAAAAGTAGAAGGCGGCTGGATCGTAAACGGTCAAAAAATATGGACGAGTAATGCGCATCTATGTCACTACATGGTGACTTTAGTTCGAACGAGCCCATATGATGGCAAACATAAACATGCGGGATTAAGCCAACTAATCGTCGATTTACAAGCGGATGGAATTACAGTAGTCCCAATCAAATTTTTAACAGGTGAACATCATTACAATGAAGTATTCTTTGATAATGTCTTTGTTCCTGACAATATGGTTGTCGGTGAAATTGGCAATGGTTGGGTTCAAGGTTTAGCAGAGCTAGCATTTGAACGCAGTGGCCCAGAGCGTATTTTAAGCACGTTCCCTTTAATCGATGAACTCATTCAAGAATTAAAAAGACAAAATAACATTGAAGGGTTAAAACAAGCATCTAAAGTTGTCGCACGCCTCTGGAGCTTACGCAATTTATCAATTGGTGTAGCCCAGCTTTTAGCAACTGGAAACGGCGATGAAGTCTCTATTCCCGCTGCTCTTGTAAAAGCGCTTGGCACCAAATTTGAACAAAGCATACCAGAAATTACTCGTTTATTAGTGCAAACCTACCCTACACTTGACGCGCAACGTAAAATCGACCGTTTAATGGCAGAGTCTATTTTACATGCACCAGGTTTTACAATTCGAGGAGGCACTTCAGAAGTACTTTATGGCATAGTAGCGAAAGGAGTTGTCGCACAGTGAGTGAAATGAAAGAAATGATTCTTGAAGTAGTAGAACGAATGCTAAAAGAAAATGTTAGTAAAGATTTAGTTGATATTGTCGAGCAAGGCAAGTGGGCATCGGATATCTGGAATTTGTTCGTGGAAAACGGTATGACGGCTGTCGCCATTTGTGAAGAAAGTGGCGGTGCCGGTGGCGATTTAGAAGATTTATTAAATATTGTTCGTTTAACAGGAAAATATGCAGCTCCGATCCCATTTACAGAAACAACATTAGCAAACTACTTATTAGCATATACTAACCTACAAGTAATGGATGATTTGGCAACCTATGCGCTAGCTGAAACGCCGAGCTTTACACTTGAAAACGACAAACTAACGGGCACAGCACAACATATTCCTTGGGCGCGCCATACAAAGCAATTAGTAACACTTGCACACAGCACAAAAGGTATCCATTTAGTTGCAATTGACTTAAACCAAGCGGCTATTTCAACGGATAAAAACTTAGCTGGTGAGCCACGTGATACGGTAACATTCCAAAACGCCAATGTTTGCCAACAATCTACTGTCTTAACTTCTAAACAAATTCAGACTATGACAGCCATTGCAACAGCCTTTCAACTAGCAATGATAACGGGCGCTATTGAAAAAATAAATGACTTAACCGTGCACTATACAAAAGAGCGTGAGCAATTTGGTCGTCCTCTCCATCGCTTCCAGCTTGTTCAGCAACATATTGTGAACTTAGCAGGTGAAACAGCGTTAGCTTTAGCAGCATTTAATAATGTGACTGTTGCCCTCGATGCACAAAGCCCTCTGAGTGAAGTGGCCTATGCACGAATTCGTTTTGAAGAAATGATTCAAACGGTAGCGACCATTTCCCACCAAGTGCATGCTGCAATTGGTACGACACACGAACATAGCTTACAACAGTATACACGTAGGCTTTGGTCATGGCGTGATGAAGGCGCAAGCACTTTTTATTGGACTGATTTGGTGGCAACTCAATTACTAGAACATAGCGGTGACAGCTTATGGGCTTATATGACGTCATTCACTAACAATTCACTACTGCTCAAAGCTCAGAGCTAAAAACTATACTTTGTTAGTTGAAGTAAGCAGTGCAATGCTTCAGCACAAGCCAGACAAAATACCAATTATGTAAAGGGAGAGATGAACATGGCAGATTTATTATTTGATGTTAAAGACCATATTGCCACAATTACGTTAAATCGACCGGAGGCGTATAATGCGTTTAGCGAGGAAATGATTGCAGAATGGATTACAGCGCTTGAAACCGTACGTGATTCAGATGATATTCGTGTGGTTATCGTGAAAGGAAATGGCAAATCATTCTGTGCAGGTGGCGATATTAAGGCGATGCAAGCTGGAGAAGGTTTTTTCAAAAGTGAGGATGATATTTCTTCGACTGGCTTAGCACGAAAAAATTCGCTATGGAAAAAGATTCAACGTATTCCATTGCTGCTTGAAGAAATTGATAAGCCAGTAATTGCACAAGTGCACGGTTTCGCAATGGGTGCCGGTCTTGATATGGCTTTAATGTGTGATATTCGGATAACGGCAAAATCAACAAAAATCTCAGAGAGCTACATAAACGTAGCAATCGTTCCTGGTGATGGTGGCGCCTACTATTTACCAAAGCTTATCGGCATCGATCAGGCACTGGACATGTTTTGGACTGCGCGTGTTTTAACAGCTGAAGAAGCGAAAGCGAAAGGCATCGTTACCTTTGTCGTAGAAGATGAGGCACTCGAAGAATACACATTACAGTATGCACAAGAACTAGCAAGTCGCCCAACAACAACAGTACAATTCATTAAACGTGCGGTCTATCAAAGCCAACGCATGGATTTACGCACAGCACTCGATTACATTTCTTCTCAAATGGCGATTGTAACAGAACTAGAAGATTTTAAAGAAGGTGTAACAGCCGTCTTAGAAAAACGTAAAGCAGTATACAAATAACGTTTGTGGGAGGAAACCATATGCAACCTCTTAATAATATTCGGGTGTTAGATTTATCACGTGTCTATGCCGCTCCTGCCGGCTCCATGTTGCTAGCTGATTTAGGTGCTGAAGTTATACGTGTAGAGCATCCCGATGGCTCTGATAGTATGCGTGACTGGGGTCCATTTTTAAATGAACAAAGCACCTATTATTTATGTGCCAATCGCAATAAAAAATCGATAACATTAGATTTAAAAACAGATGAGGACAAGGAAAAATTTAAAGAGCTAGTAAAGGATGCAGATATTATTCTTGAAAACTTTAAAACTGGTGATATGGAGCGGATGGGGCTAAGCTATGAGGAATTAAAAAAAATAAATCCGCAACTCATCTATTGCGCGGTGACCGGCTTTGGTCAAACAGGTCCCCTCGCCTACGAACCAGGGTTTGATCCGGTCATACAGGCGATGAGTGGATTAATGCATGTAACAGGTGCAACGGATGGTGAGGCGACAAGAGTCGGTGTCCCAATTGCAGATATTTTAACTTCCCATTATGTCGTCATCAGTATTTTATCTGCATTACGAATGCGAGATATAACGAATAACGGGCAGTTTATTGATTTAGCATTATTGGATGTTCAAATGAGTAGCTTAGCAAATGTTGCGAGTGCCTATTTAAATACAGGATTTGCTTCTGAACGTTTAGGAAATCGGCATAATAACGTAGCGCCCTATCAAGTATTTAACTGCGCAGACGGTCCTTTAATGATATGTGTTGGTACTGATGGGCAGTTTCAAAAATTTTGCACAATGCTTGAACGTCAAGAGTGGGCAACCGACGCACGTTTTATAACAAACACGATGCGAAAGCAACATGAAGTAGAACTGGTACAACTCATTTCGGACATTACAATAACTAAAACGCGTGATGAATGGATTGCGTTATTACAACAATATAAAATACCCGGAGGTCGTGTGAATTCCATTGCGGAAGCACTTGAACAACCACAAGTTATGGCACGTGACATGATTGGAGAAATCGAACACAAAAAATATGGCAAAATAAAATTCGTCAAAAACCCGTTGCAGTTTTCAAATTTAAATATTCAATATAAATTAGCTCCACCTATACTTGGGGAACATACAAATGAATTCCAAAAATCGTCTCTACCGAAATAAATTTACGCTATAATAGTAATAATTTTATCATCATACAACCCTCATGAAGATAAAGGTTATAGCCGATAAGCGAAAGTAAATTTATGTAAGTAGGTGACGAGATGAATCAAGAAACTTTCGAAAAAAACTATACAATGTCATCGTTGCACAAAGCGATTAAAGTATTAAAAGCATTTACAAAAGAAGAACCTAACCTCTCTTTAACAGAGTTGAGTAAAAAAACAGGTATTAGCATCTCCAGTTTACAACGTTTTGTTTCTACCTTTGTGTATGAAGGATTTCTTCATAAAGATGAGGGAACAAAACGCTACCAATTAGGTCATTCACTGCTCTATTTAGGAAACCTAGTCAAACAAGAGTCCAGTCTAATTATTGTTGCAGAGCCTATTTTAAAAAAGCTCAATGAAGATATGGGTGAAAGTGTCTCGATGAATATTATCGACGGCTTAGAAAGGCGCTGTATAGTAAACTATGATTCTACCTACCCTCTATCAACGAAAATGTATGTAGGTGACACCTCCCCACTTTATGCAGGTGCATCTTCTAAAACATTACTCGCATTTATGCCAAATGTTGAAGATTATGTAGAACATATCACACTTGAACCAATTACCGATAAGACGATTTGTTCCAAAGAACAGCTATTAAACGAATTACAGCAAATTCGCGCGCAACGTTTTGCCATAAGTAATAGTGAGCGGGTGCGCGGCGCCTGTTCTGTATCAGCCCCAATATTAAATGCTTCGCATCAAATTATCGCTTCCGTCACACTCGTTATACCGGAAGTCCGTTACAATGATTACGATGAAAATCATTTAATTGCAACGATTCTAAAAGTCGCTGCAAATATTGAAAAACAACTGTTTTAAAACAAAAAGGAATGGTACAACGAAACCCGTTATACCATTCCTTTTAATCATTCATTTTGCTTAAAAACTCATGCCAATGATGCATTCGAGGTA
The DNA here is from genome assembly GCF_002982115.1 of Lysinibacillus sphaericus. Lineage (GTDB taxonomy): Bacteria > Bacillota > Bacilli > Bacillales_A > Planococcaceae > Lysinibacillus > Lysinibacillus sphaericus. The sequence goes on from NZ_CP019980.1 coordinate 3,269,088, forward strand.
AATTCACATACTGGTTGTAAGATTGGTTTTTTAATATCACTTTTGTGTGGATGTCTTGTAGTGTTTCTAATACAGCTGGTTTATCATCTACATAAACATCTAATACAAGTTTTTTAATAATGTTCACTTTCTCCGCGTCTTGCATACCACAATAGAAATGCCCCTCTTCCACAGGAAAACCTTGAGCCTTCATCCATTGTTGCGTTTGCTGACAATATTGCTTCGGACGTGACGTAATATAATAAATTTCATGCCCCTCTTGATGTAATGTTTGTAGCGTTTCAAGGGCCATTTCAAAAATTGGACAATCCGTAAAGTATATTTCCTCTAAAGAACTATTCCACATTGCGGCGCCTTCTGCATCTGTTAAGCCAAAGGGCTCATGAATCTCCACTCTTTCTAAAGCATGAAAGGCTTCCAGTGTGATATCTTTACCTAGTTTTTTATTATAAAGTGAAAAAGCATGTGCCCGTAAATTGATCAATGTGTCATCTATATCAAAACCAAATTTCATCTATGTTTTCTTCCTCTCAAGATGCCCTATCGATGAAGTGAAAGGCAAAAGTCTGTTCTTTTTCAATTTGCTGCGCTAATACTTCTTCAATCGCCTGTGCTCGCATTTGTTGAAAATCTTGCACATTAAATTGACTAATTGTCTCTTTGTTTAGTAAGGATGCAAGACAATCTGCATCTTTTAGCGCGCTATTTAAGCCGAATGCGCCAGTAGGTGTCATGGTATGAACAGCATCACCTAACAGAACAAGTCCTGCTGTACCCCAACAATCGCAATGACTACTAAATACATCGAGTAACACAAAGTCCTGCCATGATTGAATATAGTGTGTAACAATATCATCTAGCTGTGGAAAGGCCTCAATTAGCTTGTGAACAAACGGTGTAAATGGCTGCTTTCTCAGCTGCGCAAAATTTCCTTGTTCAATATTCCAACCAATTTGAATAAAGCCCCCAGTCTGGGAGAATAGCGACAATTGTTTTTCATCAATTAATGCCATTTTAATAGCTGGCTCCCAATCTTGAGGAGCTGGAATTTTCGCCCACAGTAAATCAAAACCATGTTTCTGTTTTTGGCTGGCAATATGGGCTCGCTTTCGAATAGTCGAGTATCGACCATCCGCTCCTATAATAAGCTGACTTTTGATTTCAATTGTTTCATCGTCTTTCCTAGCCACAACACCGATATATCGCCCTGAAGTATCCATCAAAAGTGTTGTCACTTTAGTATGCAAGAAACACTTAAAGTTTTGAAAGTGAACTGTTTGTTGAAGTATTCCCTTAAGCAAATGAGCTTGAGGCACATGAATACCTAAATGCCCTATAATGGCATCTGGAACAATCGTTTTAATGACTTCGCCCTTCGCATAATATTCTAATTTCTCCATTCGTAATAAACCAAGTGCTTCAACCGCTTCAAAAAGAAAATGCTTTTTGAGAACCGCCTCACCTTCTTCGTTTAAATGCTCACCACGAAATGCCTGCCCAAGCGTTGCGTTTTGTTCCAATAGTATGACGGATAGACCCTTTTTAACTAGCAAATGCGCAAGAAGTGCACCAGCTGGTCCAGCTCCGACAATACAAACATCCGCATGATAATTCACTTTCCTTCACCTTTTTTCGGATAAGCAATAATGCGTAAATCTTGCCCTAACTTATTAAATGAATCAAATTCAACATCCCATGCTTCATCCATCGTTGCTGCATTGTAACCAGCGATTGGTGTTAATGATAGACGACCACCTAAAACTTTAGGCGCTACATAGATGATATATTTATTGATGGCAGCACTTTGTAAAAATGAGGCATTAATTGCGCTACCACCCTCCACTAAAATATCTGTAATACCAAGTACATAAAGTTTCTCTAACATATCATCAATATGCAATCCTTCATTATCTCTTCGCACAGGGAGGACCGTAACACCTTTTGCCTCAAAAGTGCTAATTTGCTCTTGTTTGACTTCCTCACTGCAGACAATAATCGTTTGCGCTTCTTCTACATTTAATACATTTGCATGTGCTGGTGTACGAAGATAGCTATCCATAATAATTCGTATAGGATTCTTGCCTTGTCGATTATTTAATCGCGTCGTTAAAGATGGATTATCAGCAATCACTGTTCCAACGCCGACTAATATGGCGTCTACTTCATGACGAATATGGTGCACATCTTCCCGAGCTTCTGCACCCGTTACCCATTTGGAATGCCCTGTATGCGCTGCAATTTTGCCATCCAATGTCATAGCATATTTTGAAATAACGAATGGACGTTTAGTAAGCATATTGTGTATAAAACGTTCGTTTAAACGTCGAGATTGTTCTTCTAGTACACCTACCTCCACCTCAATGCCTGCATCACGTAGCAATTGTATACCTTTGCCCGCTACAGCTGGATTCGGGTCCTGCATCGCTACTACAACTCGACTCACTTCAGATTCTTTAACTAAATTCGCACAAGGTGGCGTTTTACCAAAATGTGAGCAAGGCTCAAGCGTAACATAAAGAGTAGCACCTTTAGCGTGCTCTCCCGCCATACGAAAGGCATGCACTTCCGCATGAGGCTCCCCGGCTTTACGATGCAAACCAGTGCCTACAATAACACCATCTTTTACAATAACAGCACCTACAAGAGGATTTGGGTTCGTATTCCCTCTTGCACTCGCCGCCAAATCTAATGCCAATTGCATATATTTTTCATCTGTCGTCATCTTTACACCCTCCACTTACTTCATGTCACGGATATGACCAGATTTTTCAACTTTTGTATCTAAATAAAAGCGGTTTGTCTCTGTTACCCCACCCCATAACGGGATATGTCCATTTGCTGTTAAACCGTGCATCTGTAAAGCGGCTAGCTTTTTCGGATTGTTCGTAATTAGTGTTACAGGTTTTGAACGAAGAGCCGTTAAAACCGTAATCGCCTCTTCATAAGAGCGCGTATCATCTTGGAAGCCAAGTGCATGATTCGCTTCTACTGTATCTAAACCTTCTTCTTGTAGTAAATACGCAAGCGATTTTGAGAATAATCCGATGCCACGCCCTTCATGGTCTGCTAAATAGAAAATCGCACCGCAACCATGCTCTACAATCATTTTCATCGATTCATGCAACTGGTAGCCACAGTCACAGCGTTGGCTTCCAAAGATATCACCTGTATGACAGATGCTGTGCATACGAATTAAAACATCTTCCTCATTTGCAAAATCCCCATAAACAAGTACAGATGATTGCTGAGAAAATGCTAAATTTGCTGTTGCTAGCCCATCAATTATTTCTTCTTTTGATAGATTACTATCAATTTTTAACCAGTTATACCATTGGAATGTCGCTGAAAATTCACCTTGCTTAACAGGTAATTTCACAGGACCTACAAGACAAATATTTTCAGTTTCTGAATGCTTTACAATTGTCATTTTGTCCTTCACTATATCCACTACTTTAGTAGTAATTGTCATATTTATCGCCAACTTTCTATGTTAAACATTTAGGTTATATTTACTAACTGAACATTTCATTATATTTAACTTACTTAACGTAACTTAGTTTATAATAATAACTTAAAACTGTCAAACAACAGCTCTTTTCTACTAAAATATCATATTTGAATAGAAAGCTGTTAAATGATGCTTAGAACCTATACTAATAGCTTATGGAGATGCTATTTTTTCTGTGCAGGCTAGTCTATAATAAGCGAAGGTAGGTTTGTTATGACGAAAGGAAGTTTAAGCATGAACTTAGAAAAAAATGTTCAAGTAAAGCAACCAAAATACCAGCAAATAGCGGTAGACCTTGCTTCAAAAATTGTAGAAAAAAAATATCAAATTGGCGATAAAATTTATGCAAGATCTTCATTGGCTAGCCAATACAATGTATCGGCTGAAACGGCAAGAAGAGCGATAGCCGTGTTGCAAGATTTAGAAATTGTCGAAGCATCCAAAGGTAGCGGTGTCATCATTAAATCGTATGAAATGGCGGCGCGCTTTGTCCGACAGTTCCAAGATGTTCAATCTGTTCATGAACTACAAAATGAACTGTTGATCAGTATTCAAAAACAACAACAGGAATTGTTGTATTTACAAGAAAAAACAAAACAACTAATTAGTCGCACTGAACATTTCCGTTCCGTTAATCCTTTTATTCCATATCAAATTGAAATGACAGCTGATAGCCCGTGTATTCATCACACATTGCAAGAATTAAATTTTTGGCAAAATACATCTAGCACGATTGTTGGTATCCGTCGTGGCAATGAATTATTACTTTCACCAGGACCATATGCTTCAATTGAAGAAGGAGATATTATTTACTTTATCGGCAATGATGAAAGCTTAGGCCGCGTGCAGAGCTTTTTATATCCAAATTAAAATCCGCATAAGCGCTGATATAACAGCGTTTATGCGGATTTTTTCTCATTTATCGATTTGACAAAAGTAACAACTCTTTGTTAACGTTAAGTTGTTACTTGTTCATTTTTGGTTTTCATTATCCTCAAATAGTTTCAAATAAAACAATTCGCCCACAGATTTGTTTTTAAAGTAACTACATTCTCCCTCTACTAATTGAGGTTGTATCTCACTGTATATTTGTAAGTGGGATTAGTTTTTGAAAGGAGCGGTTCTATGGAAAAAATAAAAGTAGAACATGTTTCTAAAGTTTTTGGTAAGCATATTCCTCAAGCTTTAGAACTCGTCAAACAACAAAAAAGCAAGACAGATATTTTAAAAGAAACAGGTGCAACGGTTGGTGTTTATGATGCTAGCTTTACCGTCAATGAAGGAGAAATTTTCGTCATTATGGGCTTATCTGGTAGCGGGAAATCAACACTTATTCGACTGTTGAATCGTCTTATCGAACCAACGAGTGGCAATATTTATATTGATGGCGAAAATATTTCTAAAATGGGAAAAGAAAGCTTACGAACCGCTAGAAGAAGCAAAATGAGTATGGTTTTTCAAAACTTCGGTTTATTCCCTCACCGTACACTTCTACAAAATACCGAGTATGGTCTTGAAATACGAGGTATCTCTAAAGAAGAGCGCAAAGCTAAAGCAGAACAAGCTTTAGCAAACGCAGGCTTACTTGCCTATAAAGATCAATATCCAAACCAACTATCTGGCGGGATGCAACAACGTGTTGGCTTAGCACGCGCACTCGCAAACGATCCAGAAATTTTATTAATGGATGAAGCATTTTCTGCTCTCGATCCTTTGATTCGGAAAGAAATGCAGGATGAATTACTCGATTTACAACGAACATTGAAAAAAACAATTTTATTTATTACCCATGATTTAAATGAGGCACTACGCATTGGTGACCGTATAGCCATAATGAAGGACGGTTCTATTATTCAAATTGGGACTGGTGAAGAAATTTTAACGAATCCAGCAAATGAATATGTAAAAACATTTGTTGAAGATGTCGATCGCTCTAAAGTATTAACAGCTGAAAACGTAATGGTTCGACCAGTATATGTCAACGTTGACCTTGATGGACCTACAGTTGCACTGAAAAGAATGCGTCAAGAAGCTGTTAGTTTACTAATTGCTGTTGACAAAAACAGACATTTGAAAGGATTTATTACTGCTGATGATGCACTAGCGGCTGCTAAAAAACAGGAACAAACAGTACATTCGATTGTTCAATCCGAAATGTTAACCGTTCCTCCAGATATGCTTTTACAGGATATTTTAGGCATGATTCATAACTCCCCTACTCCTATTGCAGTTGTGAAAGACGAACGTTTACTTGGTGTTCTTATCCGTGGCGTGGTTATCGAAGCACTTTCAACATGCACTGAGGAGGACGTAACACATGAATAATTTTTTAGACAATATTCCAACCTTACCACTTGCCCCATGGGTAGAATCAGCCATGGACTGGTTGACGAGTAATTTTTCAGCATTCTTCGATGTGATACAAAAATACGGAAAACTACTCATGAACCAGGTCACGGATTTATTAATTAGCATTCCCGCTATTATTCTTATTTTACTTGTCGTTATTTTAGCATTTTTCGCTGTAGGCAAAAAATTGGGGCTTGCAAGCTTTACACTAATAGGTCTGTTATTTATTTACAATCAAGGTTTATGGGATCACTTGATGGAAACGACAACACTCGTATTATTCTCTAGTATCATTTCTATCATCATCGGTATCCCACTTGGTATTTTAATGTCCAAGTCAAGCGTTGCTGAAAATATTATTAAACCAATTCTTGACTTTATGCAAACGATGCCTGGCTTCGTATATTTAATCCCCGCAGTTGCCTTTTTCGGCATTGGCATTGTACCTGGTGTATTTGCATCCGTTATTTTTGCATTGCCCCCTACTGTACGTATGACAAATTTAGGAATTAGACAAGTACCAAAAGAATTAGTAGAAGCTGCTGATTCATACGGCAGTACCGCAGCACAAAAATTATTTAAAGTAGAAATTCCACTTGCCAAATCAACCATTATGGCCGGTATTAACCAAACGGTTATGTTATCTCTATCAATGGTTGTTATCGCGTCGATGATTGGGGCACCAGGACTTGGTCGTGAAGTATTAACAGCATTGCAACGTACACAAGTCGGTAATGGATTTGTTGCTGGTTTAGGACTCGTGATTTTCGCGATTATTATCGATCGCTTAACTCAAAGCTTTAATCGAAAAAAAGAGCTGTAATAGCGCATTTTAGCATTATATCAGCAAGTTACAATCGCATTATGTCACTAAAATGCTAAATACGTAGAGAAGAAAGGAAGATTTGAATGAAACTAAAAACATTATCAAAATTAGGGATGGCTCTAGGGCTAAGCTTTTTACTAGCCGCTTGTAACGAAGGTGATACCACTAAAAAAGAAGATGCAAAAGATGTTAATTTAGCCTACGTTGAATGGGATACTGAAATCGCTTCGACAAACGTTGTCGGTCAAGTTTTAGAAGATTTAGGGTATGATGTTACTTTAACTCCGCTTGATAACGCTATTATGTGGGAAGCTGTTTCTAAAGGGGAAGCAGATGGCATGGTCGCTGCATGGTTGCCACATACACATGGATCACAATATGAAAAATATAAAAGTGACTTAGATGAACTTGGCGAAAACTTAGCAGGTGCGAAAATTGGTTTAGTCGTACCAAGTTACATGGATGCTAATTCTATTGAAGATTTAACAAATGAAGCAGACCATACAATTACAGGCATCGAGCCAGGTGCTGGAATTACGGCAGCAACTGAAAAAGCGTTAGAAGAATATGATAATCTTTCTGATTGGAACTTCTTAACTTCATCTTCAGGAGCGATGACAACAGCACTGTCGAAAGCAATTAAAAATAAAGAAGAAATTATCGTTACAGGTTGGTCTCCTCACTGGAAATTTGCCAAATATGATCTGAAGTATTTAGAAGATCCAAAAGGTGTTTATGGCGGAGAAGAAACGATTAATACATTTGTTCGCAAAGGTTTAAAAGAAGACCACCCCGATGTTTATACTGTTTTAGATAACTTCCACTGGACATCAGAAGATTTAGAATCTGTTATGCTAAATATTTTAAATGGCGATGACCCAAAAGATGCAGCAAAACAATGGATTAAAGATAACCCAGAAAAAGTTGCTGAATGGACGAAAGATATAAAAAAATAACGAAAAAGAACGCTGCATACAGTCCTTTAAGGGCTAAAAAACCCACCTTACTCTCTGCTGGCACATTCCAGCAAGAGTCTAGGTGGATTTTTACTTTACAATGAAATTGTTTAAAATTGTTTGGGTGACTGGCACTACTTAAGATAACAATTTTAAACAAATCGCAGCTCCTAAAACGAGCACAATACAGACGATTCTTCGCCAATCTTTCGATTCATTAAAGAACAACATGCCTAGTATAGCTCCCCCTGCTGCCCCAATTCCCGTCCAAATGGCATAGGTTGTTCCCATCGGCAAGGTTTCCATGGCATAGGCAAGCCCTAAAAAACTAACCGTAAATACGGCAATTAATAAGACTAGGTTTTTTATATTTTTCACTTCATTGTACTTACTAATCATAAAAACACCCATCATTTCACAAAGTCCAGCGATGACTAATGCTACCCACGCCATTATCCCTTCACCTCTTTCTCTTTTAGCTCACCCGTCACAAGCTTCAAGCCTACAACACCTGCGAGTAAAACGACAATACACAAAATTTTTGCTAGTTTCCACGGCTCTCCAAACAGCAGACTATCAGCACATACCGTACCTGCTGTCCCCAAACCTACAAACACTGCATAAACCGTGCCAACAGGTAAACGCTCTCCAGCCTTAATTAATAAATAGAAACTAATAAAAATAGCAATTGCTGTTCCTAGCCATTCTAGAGTACTATTAGCATGCTTTAAGCCAATAACCCAGCCAACTTCAAAAAAAGCCGCTACAAAGACACTAATCCATTGTTTGTTCATTTTAAATCCCTCCATTTTCGACAAATAAAAAAAAGCCTACAGAAACACTGTTTTTCAACAGTATCTCCCAGGCTTTTATCCTTCCGTGTCACAAAATATATTTTGTGGTTTTCTCTCGGACCAGACTAGCTAGCGCTACGGAACCCTAGAAAACTATCATATCGAATTGTTACCATCATTATAGCCAATAAGCTAATCATTTTCAACTGGCACATAACCAACCTTTTCAACTAATGCCTGTCCTTCAGGCGACACAATCCAATCAATAAACTTTTTAACATTTGGATTATCCGTCCCAGCAGTTACTGCGTAAAATTCGGATATTAGTGGATATGTACCATTGCGAATATTTTCCTTTGTCGGCTCAATACCATCAATGGACAGTAATTGTATTTCATTATTCCCAACCATTTCTGTCGAGTAATATCTAAACGTATAACCAATTGCATTTTTATAATTGCGATATTGAGAAACTTCATGGATTATGCCACCCATGCCAGTTGCTACATTTTCTGCAGGTGCTTCCATTATAGGTGTATCGCCCATAATTTTTTCTAACGTCGTCTGACTACCACTATCAGCTGGTCGTTGGAATGCGCGAATAGAGTCATTATCGCCACCAACTTCGTGCCAATTTGTAATTTGACCTGCATAAATTTGCTTCAGCTGTTCAAGTGAAAGATTTTCAACGCGATTTTTATGATGCACAAAAAAAACAAAAGCCTCACGCCCAATCGGGGTCATAGCAAATGTCAGCCCATTTATTTCCGCGACTTTTACTTGTGAATCTGATGGGGCTGCTGCAAAAATCACATCTACATCACCAGCAATTAAATTTTGATAAGCTTCAGGCGTTCGACTTACTTTCACCTCGCTATCATAGTATGGATAGCTTTTGTTCGGATAGGTAGCCTCTACAAAGGCTGCATATAACGGGTACATCGCCGTTGCTCCATCTATACGCGGAAGTGGCTCTTCCAAGTGTAAGGACGCGTCTTGACTATTTTTCACAACCTTATTGTGTACTGTAAAAGGTTCATAGGCAGATACATCGATTTCAGCATCAACAGTAGCCATATTCATTTTATAATAGTACTGAATCGGTGCTACAGAAGCAATAAGCAGAGCTACACCAATAATCGTGGCGAACAATGTTTTGCGCTTTTTTGTCGTAAACCAGTCAAAAATCATACACGTAATAAATAAAAAGAGGCTAATTGATAACACAAAAAGAAGATTTAAAAAATGGATATCTCCATTTAGTACTAAAGTCAAAGCAATTATTCCTGTGAAAAATAACAAAACTATAAACACTAGTATCGATTGTATAACCCTCATTGCCGTTACCTCCTTATTCTTAAAAGTGTAAATTTACACCACTACTATTTACCTTATAAGATTTCCTTTTAAAACGCAACCATTAGTTAAGAAAATATTGGTAACAGACCATAAAAATTGAAGCATATAAAAAAGGATGGGACATAACTAAAAAAATTTAAGGAACAGAACAAAGGTGTTCATAAATTTTTGCTATATGGAAAACTACCACACTTAGCTATTCTTGCTTTTGCAATAAATAAAAAATTAGAAGGGTTCGCTAGTTGTTGGTAGCGGAGGCGGTGACTCCTGCTCAGAATGCACACATCGTAAGACGCTGGCATTTTGCGCGTTAGCGAAGGTTTTCGGCTTACGTGTGTGCCCTCGGAAAGCACCGCCGAAGCGGACAATAACGGCGCAGCAAAAAAGTGTTAGATTGACAATCAATCTAACACTTTTTCTCTTTTGTCCCAGCTTCTAATCGTTACTATAGCAACTGTACTGCCTATCCAATATAAACTCCATCACATGTGTCAGGTGCTGGTTCATAAAAACAATGGTTTTTAAACTGTCCTGCAAATGGTTGACCGTACCATGTAGGTGGGCACGGCGCGTACGGATTAAAGTACCAGAGTGCGTATTTCCCTGGGTGCTCTCGCCAATAATCTAAATTTTGTTTAGCTAATCTTTTCTCCGTTTCTCTTGCTCTTTGATAGAACATATTTCCTTTTTGAACTGCTTCAAATGAATAATTTCCGCCTTGGACTTGATAAATAACATCTTCAATTGATCTTAAATCTTTAAAGTCTAAACAATTGGAAACTAGCCGATTGACAATCACATTGCCAACATACAACATCCCTTGTTTCCCTTCACCTACAGCTTCTGCTCTCATCATCCTCGCCATTAAGTCAATGTCTGCATCACGATATTTTACTCTTGGCAATTCATTCACCCCAAAGTTAGTGTATGACTACAAAACGATAAATGTGTCATATGAAGACGAAGAAAAATACTTTTAACACGGACCATTAGCATCGTGTCTAATTTTAAAGTAAACGCTATAGGGCCGCGGATTTATAAAACCCAATTTAGTCCCTAAATTAATTGAAGCTTGATTATCAATATCACAGTCCCAACGAGGTTGAATATGAGCGGCTAAGCAATCATCGATAAATTGTTCCGCAACGATACTTGCTAATCCTTTTCCTCTATAATGGGAATCTGTCGCAATATCTATTTCAGCAAATTTTGTAGATTTAAAAATTGATACGCTTGCGCTAATAATTTGCTCATTATCCTTGACACAAAATCCTATTCCATTTTGGATAAAATTATCCGTTGAATCCCAATATGTATCGTAATATTTGTGGTCAAACTCCAAACAATGTTGGATATCCGCCTGCCCAATTTTAGCTACGTCATATTCGCTTTTATCACTGTTTTTTCTTTTTTTATACGTCTGTGCGTCAAATGAAAAAGCATAACGCTGGACTTTGCCTACCTGCTGCTTCAGATATTTTTCAATTTCACGATCCCACGCTGCACTAGGTGAAAATAATGTAAAGCGCTTTCCTTGCTCTACAGATGCATCAAAAATTTTTACGAGGTGCTGAAGGAATCGTTCATCTAATACCTGTCCGGCAACATAATTTAATCCTGAATCCGTTGCGATTAGCAATGTCTTGTAATCAACAGCATCTGCATAAACCGTTCCTTTAATCATCGAATCCAATATGCTAAATACAAACGTTGGTGCTTCATTAAGTTTCGTTTTAATCAACTGAAAATGGTCTTTTGATACTATAATCATATGACTATACCTCTTTATTTTATCTTCTTTTCAAGTCCTAAAGTAAATAAGACATATTTGTTCCGTTATTTTACGTGACTACCCATTATTTTAGCAATTTTTCCAAAATAACTAAATTCCGTTCCAAAAACACAGCATTTTTCTCAAGTCCACGGCGTTTACACCATCCGATACTATTGAAAGCATCTGTAAATCGATAAAAAGGCAATACCACATCTAAATCGATTAATGGCCTAATACTGTTGTATCCTTCTTGATAAGCTTGAAATAATGTAATATCCCGACTTAAAAAATCTCGATATAGTTTTGTAAAATCTATTTCGGTGGAACCAAATCGGACAGATTCAAAATCGATTGTACCTAATACTTTATTAGCATCCACAATAATATTCGCTGGCCGAAAATCCATATGGATCAAACTTGGTCCATCAGGCGATGGGAGCTGTTGTTTCATTTTTTCAAAATGAGCCATGGCGTGATTGTATAAACAAACATCTACCACATCTTTAACATCTTCTGCAAAACTATAAAACTGGCGTTCCACAAAATTAGACCAACTAGCAAACTCATTATCAATGCCGATTAATTTGTGCAAAACAGGAGGTTGGACGGAATGGATGGATGCGTGCAAGACCCCTACTTGATAAGCTACTGTTGGTGGAGCTTCAAATGTTAACGGTTTACCTTTTAATTCGGATAATAAAAATGCTCCTGTACAGGCTTCATCACCAGCCCAACAATCCAGCATGTCTGGTATAGCTACCCTTCCTTTTAATAGCTCATACGCTTCTAACTCTCGTTGATATTTTAATTTTGAAAAAGGTATCTTCACAAAAACATTTTCCTTATTACGTAGTGCACATTTAACAACTGTTGAACTATTGGAATCTTCCACCTCACTGACTAATACAGCATCTAATCCAAAATGTTTAAGAACACGATCTACCATCTATATGAACCTCCATTTTATAAATTTCATTGTTGAATCGTTCATCACTTGCATAAATGAAAATTTTACCATTTTATATTATCTAGAATATTTGATGATTATGCAAATGCCTTAAAGATGAGAACATAAACTGCAATATTCCTACACAAAAAACATTGCGTAGAATAGTTTTAAGTTAAAGGAATTTCTTTATTTCCATATTGCATTTCAACTAAAAATGTTTTGATTATTTTTAACGTACGTAAACAAACAATTGTATGCTCCTACAGTACAAAGAGCCTAACGTTATATCTATTGTTATAATAAAAAAATTTATTTAGGTAGTTAATGTTTTCTTAATCATCTTATTGACGAATTAATAACTATTCTATAAAATTAATTTCGTGGCAAAAATTACCTAATAAAAGACCTGACTCAGCCATTAGTATTACATTCTTAAAAAGATTTTTTTTCAAGAAAAGAGGAAACCTTAGTGAAAAGCATCAAACATAAATTATTAGGCGTATTTTTAATTATCATCCTATTAATTACAGCTTTATGCGTATATAACTTCAAGTCCGTTGTGAAATTCAATCACGATACCGACGCTATAATAAAAGAAGATTTACCATTGTTAATCGCTGATGAAGAATTAGCCTTTAATATTGCCCAACGAATCGCGTTAGCACGTGGATACATATTGTATAATGACCCTTCCTATAAAGAGGCATTTCTTCAATATACGGAGGAAAGTAAAGCATTACAAAATCAAGTCCTTCAAGAAACAAATTCTGAAGAAGCAAAGCAACTTATTGATAAAAGTATAGAATGGCGTAAAACAATTACTGAAGAAGTGTTTGTAGCGTTTGATAAAGGGAATAAGGAACAAGCCCTTGCCATTATGGCCAACAAAGTGCAGCCCCTAGGTAGGGACTTGATGTCTGGTTTTAAAGAGATTGCTGATAAAAGAAAAGACATCATTCTTAGCGAAGGTAATGATGTAATGGATACAGGAACAAGCATTAAAAATGCCAGTTTAATGATGTCTATTATTATCATTATGGTTGCCATTATTTTAGCAATAGTAACAGCGAGAATTATTTCAACGCCAATTAAAAAGGTTGTTGACCGTATGTTACAAATTGCGGACGGAAACTTACAATCTACCAATCTTGTCACGAAGGCAAAAGACGAAACAGCCCAATTAATTGAAGCTACGAATACAATGAATAGTAATTTGAAAAATGTTATTACCAATATTATTAACGCAAGTGACAATGTAAAAGAGCAAAGTAAAGGGCTTTCCGCTTCTGCCAATGAAGTGAAGGAAGGTAGCTTACAAATTGCAATCACTATGGAAGCATTAGCTTCAGGTTCTCAAGAACAAGCGCAAAACTGTGCCAATCTCGGTGAAACACTTTCCGACTTTATAGAAAAAATTAAATTATCAAATGAAGAAGGGATACAAGTAAGAACCCTTACTGAAAAAGTAAAAACAGCTACAATCAGTGGCAATAAACTGATGTCAATATCCGAGAGTAATATGCATAATATAGAAGATTTAGTGGAAGATTCCGTTACGAAGGTGAAAGAATTAGATCAAAAAACTGCCAAAATTAATGACATCATCTCTGTTATTACGAGTATTTCAGAACAAACCAATTTATTAGCGCTAAATGCCGCAATCGAAGCAGCAAGAGCAGGTGAACATGGAAAAGGCTTTGCTGTAGTTGCAGACGAAGTAAGAAAGCTTGCTGAAGAAGTAAAATTTAGTGTTAATGACATTACAAGTATTGTTAACGATGTGCAGCTAGAATCTGCCGAAGTTGCATCATCATTAGAATTCGGCTATAAAACGATCCAAAACGGAACATCCCAAATAAAAGAAACCGCAAAAACGTTTAATTTAATTGCGGAGCTGATTGAAAACATGTCAACAAAAGTTGGTTTTATTTCGAATGAACTTGAAAGTTTTGTAGATAAAGGACAAATACTTAACATGTCAGTTACTTCAATCGCAAGCGTGTCAGAAGAATCTGCTGCTGGTGTAGAAGAAACAACTGCTTCGACTGAAGAAATAGCCACTCTAATGGAACAAATATTAGCCAGCGCTCAAATGCTAGCTGACCAATCTGAACAATTAAACAACATCACCAAAAAATTTACAGTCTAATGAGGATAAGATGTGTACTGAAGTCATTACAGTACACATCTTTTTTTAGTTTAGTATGAACGTATGGCGATTCTCATGGTTTTTGTGGCGATTTCTTATGACTTAGTGGCGATTCCCCCCATTTTAGTGGCGTTTCGCAGTTTCATTTTATCCACCTCCCATTAACTTTTGTATTTAACATCTATACGTTTCTACATATAACAAAGTTTTAAAATTTATCCACTATTAACCACACATACCTTACCTCTCATCTTATCGTAATCGCTAAAGTTCCCCATTTTATTTCTTGTTCTGGCGTGTAAATTTCATATGTACTGTCTAGCATTTCTTTCATTGTCCAACCTTCACAATCAAACCCTTTAAAAGGAATATCATTATACATCGCTTCAAAAGTATCGTATTTTCTCAACCTTGTTACTTGCACTCTAAATGTTTTATTTTTTTCTGGAATCCTAATAAATTCAATAGTATCTCCGACTTTAATTTTCCTTCTCTTTTCATCATTTAATCGAACCTCTATTGTCTTTTTCCCTTCTTTTATCGATGTGAAATATTCCTCATATATGCCCATGTGATGTAATACTTGAACGCACCTCCCTCTGCGAATTCAATAAGATACTTCCTTCTTTTTTCTTTTGATTAGAAAGATAGCCCACCAAACAACTAAATAAAAGAATCCCATAACTGCATAAATAGACCAAGGTGACCCTTGTTGTAAGTGGGCAATTAAATGTTCAAATTCATCCACGCCTTTTTCTCTCCCAATACTATTTATAATACTAAAAATCGGAATAGTGATTGTCAGTACTGCTGAAATAATCGATAAAATGATGTTCTTCTTTCGGATAATACTTAATATTGAAGCACCCAATGTTGCTAATATAAATGTGTAATAAATAATCCATACCCAATTCGGAAGAGTTTCCCAATACATTTACTCACCTCTACTATTCAAATAATGACCCTTTTAAATCTATGCCATAACTATGCACAAGGATAGCATGTAATTGCCCTCTATGTGATAAATATGAGCTACAATTTCTAACAACCATTCATACCGTGAGTATGTGACTTCCCAATAAGAATCATTTCCTCTGACTTTCTCTTTCTGCATATTTCATTATTAAGTCCCCCTTTTGTCTCCCAAAAAATCCACTTCACTTTTCGAAGATTTCTAATGGTATAATAAGTAAAATATAATTTTTTATGAAACAGGAGGAACTTTTCATGTCATTATCCGATATAAATATTTGCGTTTGGAAGCCACTTTCAACATCACCGCCACCACCGTATACTCCGAATAAGCTTATATACAAAACAGATTAAGAATCTGCGAGATATAAGCTGTTTCGCAGATTCGAAGGAGTATACAATGAAATCAAACATTCAGTTTATTTTATCCATGGTCATTTTCGGTACAATTGGTTTAGTAGTACGAAATATTGACCTATCTTCGAGCGAAAGAGCTTTGCTAAGCAGTTTTATTGGATGCTTGTTTTTAACAATCGTCTTTTTTATTTTGAAGAAAACAATAGCATGGCAGTTGGTAAAAGCGAATGCTGTCATTTTGGTGTTTTCTAGTATTGCCTTGGGGGGAAATTGGATTTTCCTTTACCAATCCTACGACTATACGACAATTGCCAATGCAACACTTGGCTATTATTTTGCGCCCGTGTTTGTCATGCTTCTTTCTCCATACGTACTGAAAGAACCATTGTCTTGGAAAAAAATTGTTTGCGTTCTGGTTGCGATTACCGGTTTAGTATGTATTGTCGGTGAAGGTCTAAGTGCATCAAAAACTGATGATCTTCTTGGACTTTTTTATGGATTAATTGCCGCCGCTTTTTACGCTATATTATTGTTATTAAATAAATTCATTCACGATATAGAAAAACTGGAACTGACGATTATTCAGCTTGGAACTACCGCTGTACTTCTCTTGCCTTACGTTTTGTTAACGTCCGGTTTTGATATCGTAAAAGTATCTGGTTCATCCATTCCTTTTATTTTAATTTTAGGGATTTTTAATACGGGGATTGGATTTTGGCTATTCTTCTCGGGTATGGAGAAATTAAAGGGGCAAAGTATTGCCATGCTCAGCTATGTTGATCCCTTTGTAGCCATCTTGATTTCCGCTTTTATTCTACAAGAGCATATGACAATGCTTCAAATACTTGGGGGTATATTACTACTAGCCTCAACTTTTGTTAGTGAAATAAAAACGAAATCACTGAAATTTATAAAACACTAAATGAAGAAGACACAGTGGGAAGTATTGATTTCCCACTGTTTTGATGGAAATAACTTGATTGAAACTACCACGTTAAATCATGTAAAAAAGCAAGTATATCCTGGTTTATGTCATGCAGATCTAACCCTAATGTCATCAAATGTTTAGAGTTTGGATACCCTTTTATTATTTTATGCTGCGACATAACGTTGTGAAAAATAACTTCGGCACTTTCTTTATACAACGGATCATCCAATGCACCATACATTATTCGAATAGGTGCTGTAATCAATGCCAACTTATCCATTGTTACATCAATTAACTGTTGAAATTCCACCAATGTATGATTAGGCAAATTTTGTAGAAGGGCCATTTCCATATTTATTTGGTCCTCGTTTTTTCCTTCGAGTCGTTTGTATTCCTTTGCATAATAAAAGGCGCGCTTTTGAAGAAATAAAGCTTCCCTATGTCTTGGTACGGACATTGTCACAACACCATTTACCTCTAATTCTTGAGCAACTTTTAAGGCAAACACGCCACCAAGAGAAAGGCCGATTACCGCTATTTTTTCATACCCTTCATCCTTCAACAACTGGTAAGCTTCTCGTACATCCTCCCACCAATCACTCGGTCCAAACGTCAGCAATTCTTCTGCTGGTAAACCATGTCCTTTGTACAAAGGTGCATAACAAGTATAATTGTGCTGTTGCAAATACTTTCCTAGCTTTTTCATATCCATCGTATTGCTTGTAAAAGAATGTAATAATAAAACCGCTTGCTTTCCACCTTTATAGAAAAAAGGCTTAGGTGGTACAATGTTCATCATAATAATTGAATCCCTCGCTAAAATATACTTTGACGTTCACATAAAGTATACCATCCAAAATAGTCGCAAATTACCACGAACTCAGCTTCTTAGAACTGCGGAGAAATTATCAAATGCATGTAATACATCATCACCTAATGGATGACCAAATTCTTGTTCTTTTAAAGGTAATATCCCTTCCTTTTCAAGTTGCTGTAGATAGCTTAAAAATGCGCAAGAAATAGCTTCCATATAAGCCTTTAGCTTAAATTGATATGTATCTGTACGTTGTGGATAATGGCCTACATGTTCAATAAAAAGATTTTGACCATCACTTGAAAATAAATAATAATCAGCATTCCCGTGACAATCTAGCTGTGCCTCGCTGATTTCACCTTTATAAAGTGCCGATAACGTTATAAAAAAATGCGGAATTGCTACAAAGCCTATACCTGATTGAAAACGAAATAGCTGCATATCATCGGAAACGTCGAATTGTATATCTCCACCGCTCAGTCGAATATCGATACAACATTTATAATTACCATCCATAAATCCTACCTCCAAAAAAGAAAAGGACCAAAGAATGGCCCTATTCCTTATTCAACTACTCTATCAAACTTGTTACTCTACTATCTTGATTACTGCCATTTCCTTACCGAATCTATCCCCTTCATCCATAAATCCTAAACTTGTATATAAATGATGGGCTTCTAAATTTTCTGGATGGTAACCTACAATTATTTTCTTTGCATTCGGTAATTTAGCCATCTCTGAAAGCATTAACGCAGTTGCAACTTTTCCAATACCCTTGCCCTGAAAAGTCTTATCGACCATTATTCGATATATCCAATAGCCATCAAGTTCTTCTTGAACGGAATTGTACATTAAAAAGCCAACCACTTTTTCATTATCATAAATAGCATATGGCTTTAAAGTAGGCTCAAACTTTGATTGGGCAATTGAAATTGCATTGGATTCCATGAATTTTTTTTGCTCTGGTGATACTTGTAATTCACAACAGTCATACCAGTTTTCTGCATTTAATTCGACAATTTGGACATTTTGTTCCATCTTCATTTTCCCCTTTCATTTTTCGGGGAAACGCTAAATAACTTTGTTAGTAAGGCGTTATCCCCTTGTAACCATTCACATTTAATCTCGTATTTTCCATACTGAACGCCTCCTTAACAATTGCTGTTCTTCACACTTTTTAATTATACCTTTTTC
Source organism: Lysinibacillus sphaericus (assembly GCF_002982115.1). GTDB lineage: Bacteria > Bacillota > Bacilli > Bacillales_A > Planococcaceae > Lysinibacillus > Lysinibacillus sphaericus. The sequence goes on from NZ_CP019980.1 coordinate 3,288,017, forward strand.
CACTAAAAACCTTTTATATCAAATTTCCATTCCTAGTCAGCTCGAACATTAGTAAACATCAATTTCAATGGAATCCCACAATTCCTTGATTAATTGACCATCCAGTTTAATCTTTCGAAGTAAATCTTCAGCGTCTTCGCCAATTATTTCACTCGCTGAATCATAGAATTTCCAAAACATAAACTGACCAGTTCCACGACCTATATAGTAATTTTCTTTTTTATAAATGAAATGAATTTCTCTCCCCATCGTTAGATCATGCAGCAAATCTGTATAATTGTAATCTTTCATAAATCTTCATTCTTTAAATGTTTGGCATTTATAAAAAAGGCTGTGCCAATTAAAAATAATCCTAGACAAATGAACATAGCTATCCCCGAATATTGATCTTGCAATATAGTTGTGCTTATTAACATAACGACCATCATTAGTACAAGTGCTCCATATAAGCCTTTAATATACTTCATTAGTTATTCCTCCTTATCCAACACATGGATTGCTAAAGTTTCTTGCGAGTTTGAGAAAAGATAAAGAATACGACAAATAAAAACGCTAAAATCCCCAAACCTTTAAAGATATAGTGTATATAGCTTTTTTTGTAAGTATAGGGGCCTTCTCGGAAGGCTTTGATATACTGATTGTCTCCAACTTGGACGGCAATTGTATCATCCGTATTAATACCAACAATTGAATAATATTTCGTCCCTATTGGATATACATTTGAAAAGTTCCCTCCATATTGTTCCATATCGGAATACTTCGTGACTTCTCCAATTTCTTTATCAATATTATTTACATTTTCATCGCTCATCACATAAATATAATTGTCCCAAACAACGAAAGGATATGCCCAACTTGTTGCGTTTGCTTTGCATGGAAAAATGGCTATAACTAGCATACTTACAATAACTACAAAAGAAATAATTCTTCTATAACTCAAGTGCTCCACTTCCTCACTCAAACGTTTGCCTAATTTGACGTTGCCAACAGAAAGAAAGTTACAAAATATTCCACATTAAAACTTATTGTGCCCCTAGTTAAGAACTGACTGCCTTGGCAACTCCATAGAACACCATTGTTATGTACCATTTATTGCGCTATTGATAATGTTTAATATAATTTCCCTTTTCAAAAATTTCTTTCGCACTTAGAGCAATCCATTCCTTTGGCGTTATATTTGGGTGTAAATCAAGATAGGATTTAACCATTTTATAGCCTTCACTGTAACCATAATTTATAGGAAGCTCATTTCCCCCAAAAAGAATTTCTGATGACCTATTTATGTCTTCACTATCGAGATCTCCTGCAATTTTCGACCAATTTTCTTTATTATATGTTAAAGATAAATCAAATAAGGGTAAATGAATATCAGGATACACTAGATTTGCGAACATAACCGCCTTCCCTTCAAATGCTAGATTATCCAGTACAGTAATAGCTTTATCTCCACTTAGGTACTTCTCAGCCCAAATACTATGGTGATATTCATGTGCTATTCCTATTCTTAAATAGTCATCCGTAAAACTTTCATGGTATTGGACCAATATTTTATTTGCCCCTACGGTTAGCAAACTTGTATTTTCATTTGTAGAAGGGAGGACACATATCGTTGTTACCTTCTGAGAAGGAATAAGATTTGAAGATTTAAAAAGTGCTTCACTTATAATCTTTTCTGTATCTTTACTGTCAATTTTTTCGTTTATTTTTTCAATTTCTTCAAAGCGATCAGGGGCAGCATTTAGAACTTGATCAGCCATATAAAGATATTCTGCATTGGCAAAACAATCACTATAGATTGGATTAATAACCTCTTCTTTATAAATTTCCAATTTTGATTGCTCTGGGTTACCTTCAACTTTATCTTTATAGTTGTCAAAAAGTTTATAGGCATTGACGATTTTAAACTTTTGCTTAGTTTCGGGATGTTCGAATGTGGTAATGATACTTTCAATATTTTGTTTTATATAGGACTTTTCTGTTTGTGTACACGATGCAAGCAGTAAAATGATGTTTATTAGAATAAATGCAGTAAATATTCCCCTAAATTTCTTCAATAACATTTCACCCTTTTTAGAAATTAGATAACAAATAAATTTTACCATATTTTACATTTATATTTTAGTTTCTTAATCAATCTATTATTATACGGCTATCAGCAATTACATAGTGCTACACCATTCCTATCTTTAAATTCTGAAAATTATGTTAAAATAGATAAAGAACACAGCAAGGAGGGTTTTAAATGGCAATTGAAAAAGTACGTGAGCATTTAGCACAGTGGAATTTACAACACAAAATACAGGAACTAAGTGAAAGCTCAGCAACCGTTGAAATGGCTGCAAAAGCACTTGGCTGTGAACCAGAGCGTATCGCTAAAACACTATCATTTCTTGTAAATGATGGGGCGATTTTAATTGTAGCAGCGGGTGATGCCAAAATTGACAATGCTAAATATAAAGCGATTTTTGGCACGAAGGCTAAAATGCTTGCCAAGGAAGAAGTCAATGCACGTATTGGACATGATATCGGGGGTGTTTGCCCATTCGGTATTCATGATGGAGTTGTCGTTTACTTAGATGAATCGCTTAAACGTTTTGCAACGGTATTTCCTGCCTGTGGCAGTAGCAATTCCGCTATTGAACTTAGCATTCACGAACTAGAAGCATATACACCTTATCAACAATGGATTGATGTCTGTAAAGGTTGGAACGATTAATAAACTAATATGGAAAGTAAAAATCCACTGAGCCTCCTGCATAGACAGAAAGCAAAGTGGGTTTTACCTTATTTATAGCCTATAGCTAACCAATGGGAATCCCATTCGGTAATTTGATTGCCTACGCGACAAGACAAACCACACGCGCGATTATCAGCGATAAAAGAGCCGATGAGCCATTTCTTAGAATGGAAGCCATCCGTCTGTTGAATATTGATGGAAGGCATTTCAACGTACTGCTGGTAAATAAACAAATTATCATCATAATGTGTGTAGGCAGATGCATTTGTTTTAGAGCCGTCTCCAGCATAAATTTCTACTGTATTGCCTTCACGAGAATAGACAGGTTTTTTCACAAAAGGCACTCCATCTGCTACAAATGGCTCTGCGGACAAATAAGTTGGTAACATGTACTTATTAATTACAGACCGCTCCTCCGCATTAAATAATAGTGGATCATTTTTCCGCTCCCAAATTAGCCATAATAAAATTTTGGACTGAAGAACATAGGCCGCTGGCGCATTAATAATGGCAAGCTTACGATCTTTTACAAGTTCTAGTAATTGCAGACCAATTCTTTCACCATCAGATGCTATATCGTCAATTAAAAACTCCACTGGATGTGCGGGGCGATATAAAATATCGATTTTTTCCATAGAAGGTGTATAAAGCCCTCTCATTACGCTAGGCGTATCTTTAGAAAAAATAATTAGCTTTTGGATAGGTACATATTCAATATCAAATGGGACACAAGTTTTTAAAAAATTCACCTGGCAATATTCCTCAAAATCCTCTTCAGCCGTTTTTCCTGTTATAACTATTTTAGGTTTTTTAACATCATGTAAATAATGCATTGCGGCAAAAAGTGCACCAGATAGCGTTTTTTGCAATGCTGCTACATCATTAGGATTTTCTAGTTGGAAATGCTGACAGAGCTGTTCATTCATTTCAAACGTTTCTTGGACAAGAAATGGTGTTTCTCCATTCAGTTCTAGACATTTTATATCGCCTTCCTCCGTACAAATAAAATCAAAACGAGCAAGGATGGACTGTTGCTGTAAATAATCCAATTCGATATAAGGCATCATTTCCGACCGAATGCCAAGGGCAAAAAGCTGTTCGTCTGTTAAATGCTTAAATTGTTTTCCAACTTTTAAAAAGATTTGCCAAAGCATCTTCGTGGCGTAATAAATCTCGTCTATCTTCTCTTTTTGCAGTTCCATCACATCGTATAAAGCATATTCTAGATCTTCAAAATCAGAAAAGAAATTAGGAAATTGCGAATAGAATTTTAGCCGTTGCTTACTATATGTAGCGTGTTCCATCGTGCTTCCTCCTTTTCCAGTCGGTTAGGACGAAGACGAGCCTCCTCTAGAAGCCCCTCCAGAGCCGAAACCTGATTTCCCAGCGTTTGATGAAGAGCTATTATACGAACTACCACTTGAAGAGGAACTAGAACCATTGGAATATGAACGCTGACCGCTCGAATAAGAATTCGTGTTAGTCGAATTTGTATTTGAACCACTAGATGTTGAAGCATTCGAATTCGTATTATTTGATGTAGAACTATTTACATTTGAGCTTGAACCACTTGTTGAGGTGCCAGATGACGTCGAAGAAGAACCTCCCGTTGTGATGCCATTTTTCGAGTTTGTAGCATTCGATTTATTCGTATTCGTTGTCGATCCTGCCGCGCCGCCACTGTGATTGTTACGCTCCGTGCCATTTTTTAAATTACGACTTTTGTAAATGGCACTACCAATCATTGCACCCGCAGTAGCATACATTAACCCATTAAAGAAATGCTGTGCGTAATACGAAGAATTTTCGTCTAAACATTCATATGAACCATCATCACTTTCTTGCCACTCATCACAAGCATCAGCCATCTCACTGTTATGTACATTTAGCAATTCATCTTCATTCGTCGTTTGGGAATTATTTTCAACCGTATCCGTCGTATTAACGGGGTCAGACTCCTTCACTACCTCCGTTTCAGCATTACCGCATCCTGCTAGTTGCATCACCATAAACGACGCTGTAGTCACTGCCATATATTTTTTTAATTGTTTCGTCATATTTGTACTCCCCTTATTCTTGTTATCTATTTTACGGATAACTTGTCATTTAGTTTCATTAATTTTACAAATTTATACTTTCAATAGTAACAGTATATGATTGTTATTTCAAAAAACGCCAGTGCAATAATGCCCTGACGTTAATTTTTTGCTATTTATGATTTTACCGATACTTTTCTTCCATAAGTCATCCATCTCCACACTTTTTCTAACGGACCCATTTTAAAGAATTTAAACCATATAACACTAAAGATAATTTGAATGACAAAAATGATAATGGCAATTATCACTATATAGGAAGTTGATAGGACTTCAAGTCCCATTAACTTTATTATAGCTAGCCCTATAAAGCTCTGAGCTAAGTAGTTTGTAAAAGCCATTTGTCCGACACGCCCAATAGGCTTTAATATTTTTACAATCGGCTCATGTTCTAAAATAAGCAATAAGCAAGCTACATAAAAATAGGTCGTCGGGATTACACCTAAACCAAGTAGTAAATGAAGATGCGCATCTTGATTTTGAGAGGCAAACCCAATCCAACTAGATAAGCCTATAAACAATGGACATGTTACATAAATCACCCATTGAATTGGCTTAGTATGTTGTCTTACGTTGCCTATCCAATTAGCTTTTGCAACGAGAAAACCAGTTAAAAACATAATAAAAATCGTCATGATATCATTGCCTAAGAAATCAAAAATTGTTGATAAGAAACTTATATTTGGCATAAATATTTGGCCCAATATACTCACAATATAAACCGCAATCAAGCTAAATAGCCATTTGCTCATTGTAGAAACTTTTGCATGATAAAATGGCAACAAAAAAAGACCGATTACTGCATAAGCAGATAAAATGGAGCCCCAGAAAAAAATTAAATGGACAATCCCTATAAGAAATAATGCTAGTAATCTTCTTGCAAAGCGCCATCTCGGCTTATCCCCCCGAGCTTCAGCACGTGAAGTAAAAATATAATAACCTACACCGAAGAGTAATGAAAAAATCGAAAAAAATTTCTTCTCGATAAATATATCAATTACCGTATCTAGTATGCTATTGAATTTGCTATAAACAGGCAATGGTTGTCCTTCAACTACCAACTGATAAGCCCCCACATTTATAAATAATATGCCAAATAGCGCTAAACCACGAATAATATCTAAGGAAACAATCCTTTCCTTTTGTGTAACGGTTGGATTCATTCTCCATAACTCCTTTCATCAATACTGTATTTTTTGCTCCTTCGCAAGTATAACTACGCAACCTTACAGCAGTTTTTTAATTAGCTTACAAAAACCTTAACTGTTCTCCACCTTCTACTAATTAGTAGAAACAAACTTCATAATATGATAGCGTATGTAAAAAATAAATCACTTGAAGGAGTTCATATGACCATTCGCCTCCAACATATTCGACACGCAACGTCGATTTTATTTATCAACGAAAAACGCATACTAATTGATCCAATGTTAAGTGATGTCAGTAAACTTGCACCCGTGCCATTTACCCGAAATTATCGTAGAAATCCATTAACTCCATTACCTGTTCCACTAAACATTTTTGAAGATATGGATGCCATCTTATTAACGCATCGTCACTTTGACCACTGGGATAAAAGAGCGATGGCTATCCTGAACAAACAGATTCCTGTCTTTTGTCAGCCACAAGATGCCACAGCAATACGGTCTGCGGGTTTTAAAAAGGTAATAGCTATCAATGATTGTTATGAATGGGAAGGAATTCACTTGAAACGACTAGCAGGACGACATGCACCTGGTATTACTGGCAAATTACTAGGACCTGTTTCTAGCTTTTGCTTAAATACGACGGAAGAAGGTTCCATTTATATCGTCAGTGATTGTATTTGGACACCAGCTATAGACAGAGCTTTCAGAGAGTTGCAGCCGGATATCGCCATTTTAAATGCATCAGAGGCACAGATGATATGGGGAACTGTAATAACAATGACGCGCGAAGATGTTGCACGTATTGCTCGCTTATCCCCAAACACAAAGCTTGTGATTGTCCATCTTGAAACCATCAATCATTGCAAATTAAGCCGAGCGCAGTTAACTAATTTTCTAGACGAGCAGCGACTAGCACACGTATCAGTGCCGAATGATGGTGATATTTTGTCGCTTTAATTTTCACTACTTCATCCATTCTTTTTTGAGTTATCACTAGTTTTTCATCTCTTTTCAAATGTGAACGCTACATAATGTATAGTATGAAAACTTTTTTGAAAAGAGGTTATCACTGTGAATAGGAATAGAAAAATAGGATTTTGTTATCCAGGCTATAGATATTGTGGACCGGGATGTTCAGGCCCAGGCGCACCAACAAATGCAGTTGATTCTTGCTGTAAGAAGCATGACGAATGTTATGCCAAATACGGTAGAACAAAATACTGTGATGATAGGTTTCAAAAATGTTTATTGCCACAAATGAACACCAACAGCAAAATGAGCAGGGACGCTAAATTGTTCTATAAAGTATTTCATTTGCGCCATAACTTCTTTTAGAACAAAATTTTAAGTCTGCTCGACAAACAAGTCAAAAAGCCAAGAATAAATTACATTCTTGGCTTCACTACTCTTTACGAAGTTACAAATTGTTTGAGAATTGTTTGCGTGCCTGGCACCGCCTTACTACTTAATCGGTATCCAAATTTCCGAATATAAATTTTCACTTGTAGGATCTTCATCCGTATAAACCTCTAATTCAGCTGTTCCAGCAGGTTCATATGGATTGGATGGGAACCATTCCGAGAAAATTTTCTTCCAAGCATTTTGCATCGCATCAGGCATCGGGCCTCGCACTTCGAATACAACCCATTTGGATGCCGGTACTTCCATTGCTAACATATTTTCAGGTACTTCTCCTACGTGATCTGTTGCAATCCAATAGTCTATTAAACTGTTATCCTTATAGTTTTCATCTGGTACACACACACCAAGTACCCCTTTGATTTGCCCGTTGTTTAATGTAAATAATTGCTCGTCCATACCTTGCCCATTTAGTTCATTCCAAAATTGAGGTATGCCTTGTAAATTCTCACCTGTTTGGCAATTATACGTTCTTTTGACACCCACGACTTGAAACTTCTCTTTCTCTACAATGTTATATTTCATTGGTTCTGCTCCCTTCAAAGTCACCTGGATTATCAGGCGATTGTATGATTGTAATGGTCCTTGCTGTTTACGTACTTCACTTGGCGTTACGTTATGCTGCTTTCGAAATGCTTTGGTAAAAGCTTCAGGAGAGTCGTAGCCATATTTGTAGGCGATGTCGATTACTTTACTATCTGTATTGATTAACTCTTGGGCAGCCAACGTTAATCTTCTTCGTCTAATATAATCTGCGATAGACATATCTGTTAAAATAGAAAATGTCCGTTGAAAATGAAAAACAGAGGCATTTACTTCTTGTGCTATTTGTTCCATCGTAATGGTTTCATGTAAATGCTCTTCTATATAATTTATTGCCTTTTGAATCGACTCAATCCAACTCAAATGCCCTCACTCCTTACTTCAAGATTATCGTATTCAATTAATTTCATCCTGTCTTTTTATGCTATCTTTGGACAGGTACCCCCACTTTAATTTCCAAACCTTTACTTCAATCATAATCGTTTCGACGTGCTAATTACATACATACGTTAGCATTTGAAAGTTGAAGACTCTAATTATGCCTATCTTGGACGTCACAACTAAAGGACAGGGTGCTCACCTTATGAAAAAACATTTCTTTATCTATGTAATGTTGGAATTTGTTGAATTAAATAAATATTTCAGCAATTTTATTAATTATTAGTAGATTCTTAGTATTTCATTAATTTAAAATAAACAGTATTATTAAGTATTATAGATAAATCACCTAATGACATAAGACGCGGAGGATATGACGATGTTAGAAATTAAAAAAGAATTAACAACACAACCAAAAGAAAAACCTGCAGTAGACCAATTAGGGTTCGGACAATTTTTTACAGATCACATGTTTATAGTCGATTATACTGAAGGAATGGGATGGCATGATCCACGCATTATCCCGTATCAGCCACTTTCTATCGATCCATCAGCAATGGTCTTCCATTATGGACAAGCTGTATTTGAAGGCTTAAAAGCTTATGCAACAGTAGATAACGGCGTGCTATTATTCCGTCCAGACCGTAATTTCAACCGTTTAAATCATTCAAATGAGCGTATCGTCATTCCAGCAATTGATGAAGAACTTGCGTTAGAGGCGTTAAAGCAATTAGTAACATTGGATCGTGAATGGGTTCCAACCGCACCAGGAACATCTCTTTATATCCGTCCATTTATTATTGCAACCGAGCCTCACTTGGGCGTACACCCTTCGAATAGTTATCAATTTATTATTATTATGTCACCGTCGGGTTCTTACTACAAAGAAGGCATTAATCCAGTCAAAATTATGGTGGAACAGCACTTTGTACGAGCTGTTGTGGGGGGAACTGGCGAAGCAAAAACCGCTGGTAACTATGCAAGTGCCCTGAAAGGACAAGAAATTGCGCACAAGGAAGGCTACTCTCAAACATTATGGCTTGACGGCAAGGAACACCGTTATATTGAAGAAGTAGGGAGCATGAATATTTTCTTCAAAATAAATGGTACTGTCATTACGCCAGCATTAAACGGAAGCATCTTACCAGGTATTACGCGTGATTCGATGCTGCACGTATTAAAAGCAAAAAACATCCCAGTCGAAGAACGTCGCATTTCAATTGATGAAGTGGTTGAAGCCTATCATAACGGCACATTGGAAGAAGCATTTGGTACGGGCACGGCAGCAGTTATTTCACCTGTCGGAGAGTTGAAATGGCGCGACGAAAAAATCCTAATTAATAACGGTGAAATTGGTGAAATTTCACAAATGCTTTACGATACATTAACAGGCATCCAAAATGGCACGCTTGAAGATTCATTCGGTTGGACAATTAAATTATAGAAATAACAAATAAAAAATAGCTTGAAAAAGCAAAAGTGTTAGATTGACCACAATCAATCTAACACTTTTTTGTTGTCTACTTTGGAAGAAGCTTTTCTCCTCCTCTGCTAAAATATTTTTACAAATGGATGATTTTTAATGACATTGGAATAACACTAAAATAGTAGTACCTTTAGCGCTTTTCCACAGCTCTACAAAAAAGCAATAGCCATTAGGAAAATCATTTAAGCAAGCTTCATCATCAAGGCTAATATTATTTTTATACTTTGTACACCATTCAGACTTAACATCATGCGTTACTAAACGCTTTAACGTAATTATTCGTTCCGTTTGAAAGTGACAGATAAAAATTTCTTCTAATTCGCCACTAAAAATCATTTGTTCAAGTTCCCGTAACGTAACATTATTAGCGTAAATTTTATTTGATACGCATACTTCATCGTGAAACATCTGATTGTTTTCTTTGTCTATGAAGTAGCCTTTTCTTATCACGTTGTTCAACCCTTTTTGTTTAGTACTTGCCTAAGTAAATTTCGATAACCGTTTGTTACAAAGGTCTGTCATTTCAATCTACCTATACAAAAACTCATACATTTACGTTATAAGTTAATGTTAACTCATCTCCAGGCAGTCCCCGTATTCCCCAATTATGTTTTGGCGTTTCAAAAATCGTAATTTCGATATCTTGAGGCGCTATACGCAGTTCACTATGAATCTTGTCAAACAACAATGTAAATAATTGCTTTTTCGTTTCCACTGTTCGACCTTCAAACATGCTTATTTCAATAATGGTATAGGCATCACTTCTATCACTGGGAAAGCAAAAATCTTCTTTATCCATCGGAAAAATGCGATGAAATTTCTTATCTGAAGGCAATGCAAGTGCCTCTACCATACATGCATGAATAATCGTCGATAATGTTGCCTTAATAGGATTTAAGCTATCTTTCACACCATATATTTTAACTTGCCCCATATTATCTCACCCTTCTGGTTACCCCACTTATAACAATTCTATAAAAACTGCGAATGTCCTTTCAATCACTGTCGCTAATGTTGATTGACAATTGCATCGGCTACATGCATGCCACCTAATGTCACAAGAGGTGATCCCCCTCCTGGATGCGTACTGCCACCTACAAAGTATAAGTTTGATGCAATCGAACTCTTATTGGGATGACGAAAAAAAGCACTGCGAAAACTATTGGATGCATACCCATATAAAGCACCCTTATAGCTATTGAAGTCTTGTTCAATCGTTTGTGGCGTAATAATTTGCTTTTGTACAATGGCGTCTTTTATATAAATGCTATATCGCTCAAGTTGTTTCATTATTATTTCATCATATTGGTAAGGTGGTGTTTGCCCAGCGGGTGCATTCACTAAAATAAGCAAATTATCACCTTTAGGAGAACGAGTCACATCTGTTTTAGATGAATTGCAAATGTAAATTGTCGGCTCGTTCGCATAAACCTTTTGCTCAAATAGTTGCTCAAACTCGTTAAAATAGTTTGGTGAGAAAAAGACATTATGGTGTTCCAAAGATGCTATCTTTTTATTTAAGCCTGCTAGAATAACGAAAACCGAGGACGATGGCGTAATCTGCCTCTTTTTTGCGAGAAAGCTACTGTCCATTAACGTTGGCATTGCCTGTAAAATATCTGCATTTACTACCAATAAGTCACTAGAAATTTTCTCACCCTGTTTGAGTTCAATACTTTTTGCTACACCATTGTCTATATCAATATTTATTACTTCACTGTTCGTATAAATTTTCACCCCAAGCTCACGTGCACGCCTTTCAAAACCTTTGGCAATTGAAGCCGTCCCACCAGGTACATAATAAACGCCTTCCACAAGTTCTAAATAGGCAATCATCGCAAATGTGGCAGGTGTCTTATACGGAGACGACCCAATATACGTTGCATACCGCAAAAAACATTGCAAAACAAAAGGATTCGTAAAATAACGTTGCAAAAACTTTTCCAATGTTTCAAAGGGGCGAACTGCTAAAAGCGCGTTGGCTAGTTTCGGTGATATAAAATCCTTTTTTGATAGAAAAGCTTTATTTAAAAAATGCTGTCTTGCTAAAAAGTATAGTCGAGATATTTCTGTAATAAAGGCTGGATAATTTTTTGCTCCATGTGGATCTAAATGCTGTAACTGACGAATCATAAACGCTCGATCATTTGACAAATAAAATGTTTCGCCATTTACTCCTACATTTTTCATATGTGGTTGTACCTCAACAAAGCGAAAATAAGGGGCTGCATCAACACCTGTTTGTTCAATTACTTGATTAAAGACATAGGGCATCGTTATCGTATTCGGTCCAAAATCAAAATAGTAGTCACCTAACGTAACTGGACGCATTTTACCGCCCAGCGTACTATTTTTCTCAAATAAATGCACCTCGTATCCTTTATGTGCAAGTGAAATGGCACAGGCAAGCCCGCCTAACCCACCGCCAATAATACTAACCTTCATTTATAAGACCTGCCTTTCCAAGTATAAGCTCCCCCTGTTTTCGATAACACAACTGAACGCCATAAAATACATAACAACGCCACAACAGACCCCGAAATACCTAAACTATAAACGATTGGTGTTTTACTTGCGATATCACAAATCATTTTGTGTATAACTGTGATAATAAAAGGAAGTATAAAAAGTGGTTGCCACGTCGTCACACCATACACACCAAAGATCAATGGCACGATATACAATAGCGAATAAAATAATGTTAAACCAATTGCCATTGGGAGTGATCGACCAATTCCTACAAAAATATTTTTAGAAAAACCTTCCCACGTCTCTTTACTCGTTTCATACATATGACAATGCACACAATCCGTAACATTGGTCAGTAATACACGATGGCCATTCCGCTTCAGTATTTGTGCAATTTGTATATCTTCTACTAAAGAGCTTTTTACTGCCTCATGTCCGCCTATTTGGTCATAACTTGCCGTTTCAAAAAACATAAATGCGCCATTTGCAGCCGTGGTAGCCGGAATTTTGGTAAAGTTTGCAAGCACAATTGGTAAATGGAAATAGACAATAAAATGCATCATTGGAATAAGCATTTTATCAAGCCAATTTGTATAATGGAATTTAGGAAACCCTGTAACTAGTGACGCATTGTATTGTTTAGCTCTTGCTATTGCATAGGTAAGCGTATGTTGATGTAGTGTCACATCTGCATCAATAAAAGCTAAGAAACGACCATGCGCATGTTGACGGAGCTGATAACAGGCGTGTACTTTTCCAATCCAGCCTTCCTTTAATGGTTCGCCACGAATAACTTGAAATCTAGTATCATCCCCAATTTCTTGAAGTAATAATGAATAGGTGCTATCAGTCGATTGATCTTCATAAATTATTATTTCTATATTTTCATAGCGAATATTTTTCAGCATTGCAATGCAATTTTGCACATTTCTTGCTTCATTTCTCATCGGCACTAATACTGAAATCAAGGGATACTCATGCAAGGTGAAGTGGCTTTTTAAGTTAGGTAAGAAAGTGAGATTTAAAATTGTCCATATGCAAAAACCTAGTAAGATGCTCATTAAAATAATCAAATTCACACCTCATAATATATTGATATATTTTTCATAATGATTTGTAACTACATCTTGCTTCAACGAATTCAATTGGGCTGTCATAATTTCCTCAAAATGCTGTGTAAGAATTTCATTGTTTCTTCCTTCTGTCTCGATGGGACCTCCAATAGAAATCCATACTTCCCCTTTTATCATATGGCGAAAAGTATAGTATATCGTAACTGGAATAACAGGAATTCGAGGAGATTTTCCCGCTAAAAAAGCGGCCCCCTTTTGAAATTGTAATGGTCGTGCTTCTAAATGAACCTCTGCCCCTTGTGGAAACAAGGCAACACTTTTTTCTTCATATAATAACTTTTGTGCATAACGGAGCGATTGCACCACATGCTTTGTACTTTGAGAATTGACAGAAAAAGCACCGATCCATTTAAAAATCGGTACTTGTTTTATGCCATCTTCATGCGTCATCATATAAATTGGTGGTACTTTCTGTCGCTTTTCCAGTTGAAAAAATATAAGTCCATCCCACCAGCTACTATGATTGGCAATAAAAAGGGCATTTTTTGGCAAGGGCTCCTCTATAGCAAGCCAAATTTTATGAAAATAGCGATTTAATAACCTTTGTTGCACGAGGTGAAACATCCAAGCAGCAACTTTACTTTTTTTTGCCTCAAACATAATGTTCATCTCGCTTCATAGTTACAAGTAGGATAGCTAAAACGATTACTGGAATGATTGCTGCTAAATAGAGTTTGTTTAACAGGGCGATAAATGCAAACATACAAATCATTAAGCTATATAAAAGAACCATACGTCGTTGCCACTGCTTATCTACGTTTAGCAAGTTGCCAAAGAGCCCTATGACAATATGTAAAACCAAAGCAGTTAAAAACCAGCCAAGAAAATTCGTCAGTGGAATGTCATAATAATACCCGCTCTGTTCCCATATCCAATATTCTTTGACTTTAAAGGAAACAGGATCAAGCACTAAATCAAACACCACTGCTAATAGACTAGCAATGATAGAGCGAATCGACCTATTTGGTAGACGAACAATATGCACTATCGCATGGGAAGTGGCAATCACCATAATCCAAGCGAAACCAATTGCAATAGGCACGCCAAAAAGATTAGGTGCGAAATATTGCGTATAATGATAAGAACCAAAAAGTATGGAATGAGTAGATCCTAAATATTCGACAATAAACGTTGTGATAAAAATGAGTGTACTAATACTCACACCATAAATTGCGCCAAATCCCCTAACAAAATAAATTACCCCAAGCACACCCGCTGTGATAATAAAAACACTGTTTGCCCATTCAAGCCATGTTGGCAATAGATTAAACCCTACTAAAATCACACCGAAGCTATACCAAATAAGAAAAAAATAAAAAATATAATGTTGCCACCTCATAAAGTTGTGCTACCCCACCTTTTTGTATTTTTAAAAAGATTCATACTAACCTTATGAACTTAATCCTTAGACATTGCTCCGGTGCGATGAAAGGAAAACACTAGATTACTAGATTTATCATTAAATTTGTACCGCATCAATGCCGTTACCATGCCCTTTCGGCATTTTAGGGTCAAAGAGTTCTACTTTTGGTAATGGCTTGACAGCAAATTCAGTCATCTTTTCTTTTCTTAAAATACCATTTGCCGTAATACGCGCCGACTCTAAAATAATAGGTAATCCACTTCCTGGATGCGTACCTCCTCCTACTAGCCAGCAATGATCTAACTCTTCAAATTTATTATGAGGACGGAATGTTAGCATTTGTGTTAACTGATGTCCTAGATTAAAGGTCGCCCCTTTATATACATCCATTTCCTCTTCCCAACCTCTTGGTGAAATCATTTTTTCTTCCTCAATATATTGCGCAAGATTGTCAACCCCAAGTTTCTGTTCAAGCATTCCTATTAACATATCACGATAGTCTTTTTCACATTTCTCCCATTCGATATTACTAAAGTTATTCGGTACAGGTGCAAGAATATAGAGCGTTGATTTCCCTTGTGGTGCAACTGTTGGATCAGTTACAACAGCATTTTGGATATAAATGGAAGGGTCATCTGATAATATTTTGGCATTCGTAATATCTTCCACATTTTGACGATAGTCCTCAGCAAACCAAATTGTATGGTGTGGCAAATCAAATGTTTTATTGACACCTAGATATAACATAAATGTTGAACAAGAGTATTTTTTCTTGTCTAACTTTTCCTTCGAATATTTTTTTAGTACACCTGGTTCTACTAGATTCGTCATGGCATGAGCAAAGTCTCCGTTAATAATGACATCATCAGCCGCAACTTTTTCACCATTTTCTAAAATAACACCTCTTACTTTACGTCCATCTAACCATAATTTTGATACACCTGTGCCTGTAAAAATTTCTCCATTATTTTCACGTACAACTTTAGCCATCGCTTGTGTCAACTTGTTCAAGCCACCTTTAACATGATAAACCCCATAGGCATGCTCAATATAAGAGAGAATCGAAAAGGCACCTGGACTTTCCCAAGGAGACATACCAAGATATTTCGCTTGGAAAGTAAATGCAAGCTGTAATTCTTCTTGTTTATAATAACGCGATAATGTATCAATTAAAGATTTACCGACTTCTAGCTCTCCTAATGCTTTTAAAACCTTTGGTTGAAGTAAATCTGTAAAGCGATTCATACTCGTTTGTAGAACAGGGGCTAATTTTTCTAATTTGCGATTTGTTTCCTTCATATATCGCTCATAGCTTCCTTCATTTCCCGGGAAAAGCTCATTCATTTGGCGAATCATTTCGTTTCTGTCACGTGTCATTTTAATTTTTTTATCACTAAAAATCAGCTCATACATAGGATTCAAGTCAATTAGCTCTATGTAATCATGAATATTTCTTCCAGTAAGTTCAAAAATCTCTTCTACAATATATAGCATATTTAAAAATGTAGGACCCATATCAAACTTGTATTCGCCTAGCTGTATTTCGCTCGTTCTCCCACCAATATAATTCTTTTTCTCAAATACTTTTACATTGAAACCCTTTGCAGTTAGCAACATCGCTGATGCTAACCCACCCGGGCCAGCTCCGATAATAATGATTTCTTTGTTCTTTTTCATCATAAAACCTCCCTATATCCTTAGTTAGCTAGTATTTGCAAAGTTGTTTTAAATGGTCATGTTCTTGTATAAGTAATCCAGTTTTATATTATACAAGAATTCTACAACAAGTATACAACTGCTGTACAAAAATTTGCAAATAATAAAGAAGCTAAAAAATGCAAAAAAAATATCCTGAACAAAAGCTTGTACAACACAAGCTTCATTCAAGATATTATGGTTTATGATTTTACAGTTTCCGTTGAGGATGCATGCTCGGTTTTCCAAAGAGGTAACCTTGAAAAAGTTGATAACCATTTTCCTTTAACCATTCAAAATCTGCTCTGCTCTCAATACCTTCTGCTAACGAAATCGCATTCACTTCAAATGCCTTCGCTAAAAACTGCTTGGCTACTGCTTGCTTTTCACTATTTCCGCTAACACCTTGAACATATTTGATGTCCAATTTCATATATTGAGGCTTTAAGTCTGCAAGCATTTCCAGCGTGTTGTACCCTTCACCAACATCATCCAAGGCATATTGAAAGCCCTTTTGCTTATAGTAATTGAGAATGGATTTTAAATGCTCAATGTCATCGACTTTGTCTGATTCGACTACTTCAAAAACAAATTGATTCGGATCAATGCCTAATTGATTTGCTAATTGTACCGTTGTTTGCAAACAAAACTCTGGGGAATAAATAGACGTGGGAATAAAGTTTATAAACGTCTTTTTCTTCAATACTGCTGAATAGCTCACTGCCGCCATTCTACATATGCGATCTAGAGCATATAACCGTCCTCGACTTCTCGCTGCAGTAAAAATTTCATTAGGATAGATGAGAGAACCATCCTCTCTCGGAAACCTAGATAATATTTCATAAGCATAAATTTCTTCATTTGCATCGACAATCGGTTGAGAGTAGCTAATAACAGATTTCTTCCTGATTACTTCATCAATCCACTTCATCTCTAAAATCGGCTCGATTTCTGTAATAGGTTGCCACGTTCTATTGTCAAAACGAAAATAAACTTGCGCTAAATCCATAAAATCATGGCAAAAATCAACAAATTCCCTAACGCCTGACTCTTGAATCATGAAGTAATCATCCTTCACTGAAAGCAAAAAGCCTCTTCTTTTAAAATGATTAACTACCTTTTCCATTAGTGATAGATTTCGATGTCCCTTTAACTGTATGTCAAACTGTAACTCTAAAACTAAACAGCTTTTACAAGGCATATTTATTCCCCCAGTATAGTAACGAAATGACGAATTTTTATTCTTCCCTGTCGAACTCGATTAGTCTAATGAACGAACAAAATAACGACTCTCCTCTTATTTTCGTTAAATTATACAATTATGGATTTTCATTATCAATTAATCACTACGCATTATTACTAGTTCTTGCGTTTTTCTACGCCATACACTTAGCTTAGAAGGATTTCAGATGGCTACAAACTGATAGTTGTCAAATGCCTATTTTCATCAAACTCACTTTAAAATTCAACTTCTTTCTTTAACAGTTTTCTGTTACTAAAACTTTGAATAATATTTCTCCTGACAAACCATCAATATACACAATAGAAGCTCGATAATCTTTTTGCAAAGCAACGATGTATGAAGTAAAAAAATAGGGCAAGAATAAAAGTATAAATTTCATTATGAGGTGAATGAATGAAAAAATTATTTATCGGTACATTTACAGCAATTCTAGCAACAGGGCTATTATTTGGATGTGGTACATCAAAAGATAAAACAGAGCCCAATGATACGGAAGCACCATCTACACACAAAGAACATATGGAAGATTCCAATAAAACAGAAGACACATCAAAAGAATAACTTCTCCTATAATGCAAGAACAGTAACCAAAAAACCAGCTCAAATCATCAATCGAGCTGGTTTTTAATTATTTACAAAAACATAATGTTATTTCATGCAATCGAGGATAAAATTGTATATGTATAGAAAGAAAACTATATTTTAGGAGGGTTTTAATGTTCCAAACTGTAGACCATTTTATACACTCTTGGGCATTTGAAGCGAGTGCCACACAAAATTACCTCAACACGTTGACAAATCAATCACTTACGCAAGCCATCACAGCAGAAAATTGGACTTTAGGACGCATTGCTTGGCATACTGTAACTGCTATTCATATTATTACATCCAATACAAACTTAACGTTCGAAGCTCCAACAGTAGATGTTCCTGTCCCTACCTCGGCTCAATATATAGCAGACCATTATCACCAAGCTAGCAGTGCATTTGTCCATGCATTAAAAACGCAATGGAATGACAAGACCATGACGGAATATATACAATTTCTAGGCCAAGAAATACCGAATGGGTCACTATTATTGTTTTTAATGCAACATCAGAGCCACCACCGTGGGCAAATGAGCGTTCTTATGCGACAGGCAGGATTAACCGTTCCAGGTATCTATGGCCCTTCAAAAGAGGAATGGGCAAACTTTGGTATGGATGCCCCACACATGTAGCGCAATTTAAAAATGATGAAAAGTGTTAGAATGCCTGCCGGCAATTCTAACACTTTTTTGCTACGATAGGGACTTATCGAAAATCTATGCTAATTTCCAAACTTCTATCAGCCTAGGGAGTTTTTTTGTAGTGTTGTCTAGTATAATTCGCCTTTTGTCAAGATTATGGCATTTCCTCCCACCATCACTCTTGGATCATTGTTATGTATTAATTTAGTGATAATGGTAGAAGGTCTGCCCATGCTATAGCCTTGCAAAAACGTGAATTCTTCATTAAATTTCGTTAACACGTGATTATGAAAAAGATAATACGTTAACGCACCATTGGAAGTCCCTGTTGCTGCTTCTTCATCAATCCCATAGAGCGGGCAAAAGTTTCTACTCTCTGCTATTCCCTTGTCTGTGTCCAGTGTAAATGCATGAACGCCTCCTATAGTAGAAAAATATAAATTATAACTACTCCACACTTTTTAAAGATTCAATCATATCTATTTTAGATACTTTTTTTCTAAGAAGTAAATTAGCTACTATTGTTAACAGAAATGTAAGTAGTACTGCCAAAACTACTGTAACAAAGCTCAGTTTGTCAGGAATCTGTTGATTGGTACTAGATAATGCTTTGACGACCAATCTGTACATGTAACCACTTAATGGTAGGGCTATAATGACTGCAAAAGTGGTCAAGATTGTATTTTCAACAAAGATAATTCTGTTTATCTTATTTTTTTGATATCCTAGCACCTTTAACGTGGCAAGTTCACGAATACGTTCATAAATATTTATTGAAGATATAGTAAACATGGCGCCAAAGGATAAAACAACAGCACAAAGAATAAATATAATAAACACCGGGTTATTTTGTTGAATAATATTGTCCACCGATTTTTTCACATCATTCTTATCTGAAACTATATCGACAAAAGGATCCTGCTTAAAATAAGTTTGAATGTTGACTTTATCTGCTTCATGGGTCATTTTAACTAACAGGGAAGTAGGTTTAAAATCGATACCAAGACTATTAATATAATCTGGTGTACTGTAAAAAGACGGATTTGTATATTGTGTTGATATTTTTGATACCTTTATGTCTACAGACTGCCCTTTCAGTTCAGGAGCAATTAATTTAATTTTAATTGTATCTCCCTCTGATATATTGTATTTATCAGCATATGATTTCGGAATAAGCACCCCCATATCGTCTAAAGTTATTCTGTTATTCTGATCATTAAAGAAACGAATTAAGCTATTTTCTTTTTCTGTAACAATTAAAGATGCGTTTTTCTCATCACCAAAATTAATAAATTCAATTGGAATTGTTGATAATGAAAAATACTTGTCCACTTCAGATGGCAGTTTAACAGAATCCGAGGTCAACTCTCCTTTATAATCCACTTTAAAATCATATTTATAAACCTTATTAATCTGAGCAGCAATTGATTGCATAGAAGCTTCAAAACCAAAAGCGGTGATTAAAAGAATGACACAAACAATCACTCCAACTGAACTTGCCATAGCTTTTTTAGGGTTCAAAAAAATATTTCTTAGAATCAATTTCTTTCCATAAGATAGTTTCTTCCATAGACCAGGAATTCTTTCGATTAAAATTTTCTTCATTCTTTTCGGTGGTTTTGGACGCAAAGCCTGTGCTGCCCGTTCCTTTAATATGCTCCTTCCACTTAAATAACATGCGATTATGCCGAAAACTATGGAAACTATGACCGGTGGGAAAATGGTATGAAACCCTATAGATAATTTAAAATCCGGCAATGAATAAGTTTGTTCGATAACAGAAGTAAGTAATGGTACAAGTGTTATAGCAGTAATTAGCCAACCTATAACGGAACCTACGATACCTACCAAAATTGGATATCCCATATAATGAAATAAAATATTTTTATTTTTAATACCCAATGCCTTCATAATACCTATTTGATTTCTTTGTGAGTCTATTACCCTGGACATAGTTAGAAAAATTGTTACTGCAGCAACCATAAACAAAATTAATGGGGAAACCGTACTCATCAATCGATTATTATTTATGGTTACATTTATTGCTGAATAACTGACGGCTCTTTCTTTACTAACTTGATACAGGTAAGGAAGCTCTTTTGAGTAATCCTCAATTGATTTGTTTATTTGATTGCTACTATATCCTTCTTTCACATCTACAATTAATTCATTGTAATAAAAACCACCTGCTATTTCTTCAATTCGCTCTTCAAAAATATAAGCTACACCATAGGCTTTGTGGTCAGGTAGAACTAGAGAAGGGTCCTTAATATTAAAGGCGTGTTCTACGTTCTCACCGAAACCGCTAATGATAAAATCATAACTCCCTTGATTTGTATTAATCGTGACACTATCACCAATCTTATAATTATGCTCTTTTCCATACCGCTCATCTAATAGAATTTCGTCTTTTTTTGAGGGAATACTGCCACGAGTAACTGCAATGGTGTTAATCTCATTATCTTTAGGGATTGTATGTATCTTCAAGGTTGTTTTGTATCCTTCAAACGTTTGATTCGCATCAAAAGTATATCGTCCTTCTATCTTATTAATACCCTCAATTTCCTGCATTTTAGATATTTCGTCTTTAGTAATCTGGCTGTAATAAACATTCAAATCAGACAAATTGTGTTCTTTGAAGTAATTTTTCGTATATGCACTAAGTTCATTACTTAGTGTTATCAGACCAGCATAGAAAAAAGTACCTACCGCGATAACTAACACAATTGCCAAAAACTGCCCCACAGACTCTTTTATATCTCTTAATAATTTTAAATGTAATTTTTTCACTACCACTCAATCCCCTCTATACTTTGGGTTACATCATTAGTAATCACTTCCTCTATTTTTCCGCTTTTCACCTTGATAACCCTATCAGCTATCGGGGCAATGGCAGAATTATGCGTTATCAAAACAATGCATTTTTGTGTTTCCTTGTTCAAATTCTGAAGAAGCTTTAATACAGATTTACCTGTTTGATAATCCAATGCACCAGTCGGTTCATCACAAAGTAACAGTAAAGGATTTTTGGCAACGGCTCTAGCAATGGCAACTCTTTGTTGTTCTCCCCCAGAAAGCTGTGAAGGAAAGTTATCCTTACGTTTATCAAGTCCAACTTTTCCTAGTATTTCGTTTGCATCCAAATGATTCTTACACACCTCTGAAGCAAATTCTACATTCTCCAATGCTGTCAAATTGGGAATCAAATTATAAAATTGAAACACAAATCCTATTTCTTCAGCCCGAAATGCTGTTAATTTTTTTTCATCATTTTTGGTAATGTTATTTCCATTAACAATCACCTCTCCTGATGTGACAATATCCATACCACCTAAAATATTTAAAATGGTACTTTTACCAGCTCCACTTGCCCCTAGTATCACTACAAATTCGCCTTCGTAGATAGTAAAGTCTACATCATCCAAAGCTTTAATCAATACATCACCAATTTTGTACTCTTTCGTAACATTTTTGAATTCTATTAATCTTTTTTTCATTACCTAACACCCTCCCAAATAAAAAACCAATAGAACAATATTATTTGTTCCATTGGTAATTAAAATAAACTATGGTGTTACCCCCAGGTCAATATATAAAAGATTATTTACACTTCTTCGATTGGAATATAAACTTCTAGGAAAGCTCGTTCTTTGTTATCTAGATATGTAATAAGGCGAGTATTTATAAATGCAACGCCATTTATTTTAAGTCCTTGCTTATTGCTCCATTGTATACTAGATTCAAGAATTTTATTTTTAATATCATTTTTACCATTTAGATACCTGCCATCTTCAACAATTGTATAGATACATTTAGAATATTGTAAATAGCGCCTATTTTTTTCACTTTGTTTTGTTTCTTTCTTCTCAACAATATACATTTTGGAATCCAAAAAACCGTTTTCATCAACAGTAAATGTTCTCATGATTTTACTAAGAATATCATCCTTTATCATATCCATGTTTTCTAATATAACAGGATACTCGTAAAAAGAATAAAAGTCAGAAAACTCCCCCATGACCTCATATAATGGAAGTTCCCTTATCGAAAATTGGTTAAGATGTACTTTTAAATCTTCACAAAATGCTTTTGTTTCTTTTATTTTTTGAAGCATGTAATTATTATCCCTAATTGCTTCTTCTAATTGCAGGGCTTTCGTTGCTAATAATGCATCTAAATCTTCTATCTCTGTTCCCTCTTGTACATTTCTAACTTCCTTTAACGTTAGATTACGCTTTTTATAAAAATCAGCTACTAATAAAGCATAAATATCAAAGTCATTATAATTTCGATAATTATTTGTTTCATTATGATTTGGTTTTACGATTCCTCGTTCTTCGTAATACCTCAATGTATCCCTCGAAATACCTAAAATATCTAATATCTGACTTGTTCTATATGTATTCCCATCCATTTCATATTAACCTCCTTTTGATGCAATACTTCATAGAGTCATTTTTTATGAATCTTCTAATTAAATCAAGTTGTTCACAATAGTCCCTACCATCATTTTAACATATATAACCATTTTATTTTTGAAGTACACATCTCTTGTAAGTTATTGTCCATAACCTTGCCACCATCCATCATGAAAAATTTAAAAAGTCTATTCAATCAAAAAGGCATACTTATAGAGTAATCTAAAAGTATACCTTTAAAACAATTTCAAACTTTTCCTTCATTAAATTGCAGCTATAACCTCTGTTCTAAATAAATGACTCTATAAATTGATTTGTAATATTTTCAATCCAGATGGACTCAATAGCATATCTTCAATCAAAACATGATTTCTCAGAATCTTTTCAGAGAAAGTGCAAATCCCGTCAAGTCATCCAATAACCGCTTCTGCTCAGAAGTTATTTTACCTAATATCGTCCAGTTGGATTACTGTCTATCATCCTTTTAAAATGCTTTACGTTGGTAAATTGCTGTAGTAATACCCCACGAAAGTAAAAATACTAGCAAAATCACCACTGTTGCAGCTATATAAATTGTTGTAATGGATAAGTGGATAATAAAATCCGTTATGGCTGTTAAATGTTCAGCTAAAAAGATCACAATAGACGGTCCTATACCTGCTAAAAGGATGAAACTAAACATGATAACCATTGTGATATACCCTGGTTTAAATATATAAAACATTGGCAAAGTAAGGGAAACAAATAATATAAATAACCCTACAGAAATTGCGATATCTGTTAGTGAAAACGTTTTATTAAAGACCATTAATGCTAAGCTTGTCACGGCAATGGATAAAATCATATAAACTAATGCTCCAAGATAGCGTGAAGCAATAATTTCCTTGCGTGTGTATGGTAAAGAATTTAATAAAATATTCGTTTCTGCTTTTTCATCGTAAGCATAAGCATTAAAAGGAATAAAAATACTAGCTACTAAAAAGATAAGAGCAGGATGCGAATCCATAAAAATAAAGAATGCTATAAAAGGAATAAACGTTAAGAGTAGCTTTTTTTGCATGATTACATCGCGCCAGATTAAATTAAACATAGCTTCCTCTCCCTTTCATGTAATACATAATATCTTCCAATGATGCTGGGTCAATGATAACGGACTCCCCGAAAATATTTTTCACTGCGCTAATATTATCCGTTAATGCTTCAAAACCTGTAGATGCACGATGAATGTGTACAAAGGCTTGTTCTGTATCTCGATCCAGCAGATCCACTCTTCCTTTCACAATAGCATAGTTTTCTGTAACATCATGAATGGACTTATTAAACACTAATTGTCCTTTTTGTATAAAAGCTATATAATCTGCAATTCGATTTAAGTCTGTGGTAATATGCGTGGAAAAGAAAATAGTACGATTCTCATCAATCATTAACTCTTGTAAGAGATTCAACAGTTCTCGTCTAAAAATTGGATCTAAACCTGCAGTTGGCTCATCCATGAGTATTAGCTCGGCATGATGTGATAACGCTATCGCCAACGAAGCCTTCATTTGCATTCCTTTTGAGAAAGTTTTCACTGCTTTATTCATCGGTAATTCGAATTGTTCCACATATTGATAAAATAATGTATCATCCCAGTTTTTATAAGCTGGTGCAACAATACGCTTGATATCTTTTAAGTTGAGCCCTTCAAAAAATACATTGCCATCATATACAAACCCAATGCGTTCCTTGATTGCCTTCTCATGGGTCTTGTAGTCTAAGCCAAAAACCTTCACTTCCCCTGCATCTGCCTTTAATAAATTCATCATCATCTTTATCGTTGTCGATTTACCAGCCCCATTTGCCCCTATAAATCCTGTTACAAACCCTTGCTTTACTTGTAAATCAATATTTTTCACTGAAAAACCTTTAAAATGTTTTGTTACGTTTTTTAACTCAATTACATTTTCCACTTATCTCACTCCTCAGACAAAATATCCAATAATTGATGCAATTCATCGAGTGACAGGCCAATTTCTTTACTATTCGTTATAACGGCACTCAACTGCTCCTCAATGACCTTCTGTTTTTTCTCTCTAATTACTTCAAGATTTTGCTCTGCGACAAAAGAACCCTTTCCAACAATAGAATAGATAAAGCCTGCTTTCTCTAATTCCTCATAAGCACGTTTAGTCGTGATCACACTAATTTGTAAATCCTGTGCGAGTTTGCGCATCGAAGGTATGGCTGCACCTTCTTGTAGCTCCCCAGCTAAAATAGACGATTTCATTTGATTTGTAATTTGTTCATAAATCGGCTCCTTTGAACTATTGGAAATAATTATTTGCATGCTAATCCCTCTTCTTCCTATTTTCAAAACCTCTTTGTATGATGTCATGTATTGCTTGAATGAGAATGGCAATCACGTGAACTGTTGTGACCAAATTAAAAAATGGAAAGGAATAAGGAGCAATCCATTTAGTGAAGAGCTTCAAATCGAGTATCCATCTTGCAATTCTGGCAAATAAGTTGCCACTATCGTTGATATTTGGCTCCAGTAAAGTGCCATCAATAGCGATAAAAATCAATTGAACAATCAAAAAGACACCAATGGTAAGCACCCATCGTTTTCCAAGTTGATTGTTATATACTTTATCAGTTCCTATCATTTAATCTCCTCTCTATAGCTCACTTAGCACTCCAAATTCATTATAATGTATATATACTATATACACATTATATACAAAATTAAAATTTGTGCAACTTTTTCCAAAAAAATTCCCGTGGCTATTCTTCAAAGTTATGACCAAACCTATCAGTAGAATTAAAAAAAGACACGCACAAAGCAGGTTATGACCCTGTCTGTTCATGCCTTTGAATTTTTCGAAGCTTATCTAAAAAAAATTTTTTCAAATTTCTATTTTACTGTATCTCTTAATCTAAGCATTATACTTCATCTAAAAAAAAGGGTGTTATTCCTACTTCTCTTAAAACGTCATTATAGTTATTTTGAAACTCATTTGGATTAACACCTGATTCTAATAACACTTCTCTAAGTGTTATAAATAATTGCTTATCAACTGTTCTAAAAATATATTCAAAACGCTTTTCATTATCTAACCTAAGTAAATACCATACCAGACAATTGTATAAAAGTGGGAACTCTCGTTTAATAGCTACTCTATTGTCAAGAAACGATTTAATGTATTTCTCAAAATGATACACCTTATCTTTATTGAAGTCTGGGTCTTTTTTTAGTTCTTTTATTGGTCTAAAGATATGGGCAGAACCCAAATACCAATTGCCTAGTCCTGCAGCAAAAACTAACAGTGAATACTTTCGTACTTCAATATCTGGATGCGAAAAATACAGGTAATAATTATCAAAATGATCTTTGCTCCAATTTTTAGTTATATCCAAATCTACCTCAATTCCTTCTAAAATACACTTAGCTTTAGTAACTACAGCATTCGTCATCAAGTATTCCTCCTTTCGTGTAGCGTCATATAGCCCACCATTACTTTTTGATTTCTTCAGCTAACTCCAAAATAATGCCCTCTGGACCTCGTACGTAGCAAAGCTTATAGCGTTCTTCGTATTGCTGTATCTCACTAAAGATTTCCTTACCGTTCTTTTTTAGTTTGGCAACAATCGCTTCAATATTTTCAACAGCAAATGCGATATGTCGGATTCCCAGCGTATTAGCACAGGGTTGCTGAAAATCCCCTTCAGCTAACGGCGAATAAAATTTTATTAGTTCTATCCAAGTCTGACCGTCCGGCATGCCCAATCCCACACACGCTACTTTTGCGTCAGAAAGTCCAGCTGCATATCCCATCAACTCCCCTGCCATTTCCCATTCCCCTTTCACCTCAAGTCCAAAATCGAGAAAAAACGCTTTAGCGGCAGAGAGGTCATTGACAATTATCCCTATATGATCCATTCTTTTAATCTTCAATTTTTATCCCTCCTATATTCCCTTATTTTACTAGTATGTACAATGCAACTGCTAATAATAGCCTACCAGCATTGCCAGTAAAAATTTTATTTTATGTGCATTTATAAAAAGCAAAGAAGTGTCGGAGCGCTACAGCCCCAACACTTCTTTGTTAGTACATCGTCAAATATTCATCGCGTTCCCAGTCATGGACGCATTAGGGGTTTTCTGTCCCTATTAAATATGGAAAATCCCCAAATGTATGCTAAAAATCCAATTTTTTTAAAATCTCAGGAAGTTTTAAATAATCATCAATTATTGCATCTGCTTCTATATCAGTCCATTGATTATCTCTTTTCCAAATCCCCTTCATTCCAACGTTTTGAGCAGCTTTCACATCATTTTCTGGATGGTCACCAATAAATACACTTTCTGAAGGTTCTACGTTTAATTTTTCTAATGCATTTATAAAGATTTGAGGATTAGGTTTCTTCATTCCTTCCCATTCAGATACTAATATAACGTCAAAATATTGATCAATGTTCAAAGCTTTAATGTTTTCCATTTGGAACTGACCGTACCCATTTGTAATCATGCCTAAAGCGATTTTATTATTTTTCAGCTCCTCCAACATTTCATGAATATGAGGAAATCCTACACAATGATGTTTGAATTCTTTTAAATAATCTTTGAGAAGTTCTTCGCAAGTTACTGAAGATATATTAAATTCATCAATCAGTTGTTGGTATACTTTATCCTTCCAAACATATCCACGATTGTCTAATTCAATAAATCGTGAAATATATTGCTCTTTTGAAATATGAGAAAGTAAGTCAAATAATCTTTCATATTGCTGGTTTATAAAAAGCTCAATCGATTTATCACGATTCAATAAAGTTCCATCTAAATCAAATAATACAGCTTTAAACATTTTAGAATTCCTCCACAGGGAAATTTTTACTCAACATTAATATTACCAAAATAATCCACTTTATAATATAAACATTTCCCAAAGCAGGATTAGAGGATACTTTTCTCTTAACATTATAAATTTCAAATGAACAACAATAAGTAATTGTTTTTTAGTTCTAAAAGAATAACTACTATTATTAAGTGAAATGGAAACCATTTTTAGAAACCATAACAGCAAAACAAACCCATGTGGGCAAAAAAACAAAGAAGTGTTGGAGCCTTACAGCCCCAACACTTCTTTGTTAGTACATCGTCAAATATTCATCACGTTCCCAGTCGTGGACGCGTGTGCGGTATTTGTTCCATTCAATTTCTTTCGCTGCGGTGAACTTTTCAAAAATATGAATGCCTAGTGCGTCACGAACGGTATGGTCCATTTCTAGTTCTATCAGTGCATATTCTAATGAAGATGGTAAACTATCGATGCCATTCATTTCACGTTCTACACGATTCATTTTATAAATATTTCGGTCCACAGCGTCTGGCGGTGTTAAGCCTTTGCGAATCCCATCGAGCCCAGAGGCTAAAATAACTGCCATTGCTAAGTATGGGTTGGCTGCTGGATCAACAGAACGCAATTCAATACGTGTGGAAAGTCCTCGCGCCGCAGGGATACGAATAAGCGGTGAGCGATTTTGTGCTGACCAAGCTACGTAACATGGCGCCTCATAGCCAGGCACTAAACGTTTGTAGGAATTGACTAATGGATTCGTTACTGCTGTAAAGCCGTGCACATGCTTCATAATCCCTGCCATAAAACTACGTGCCGTTTGACTTAATTGCAATTCTGCATGTTCATCATAGAAGGCATTATTTTCTCCTTCAAATAATGACAGATTAAAGTGCATTCCTGAACCATTCACTCCAAATAAAGGTTTCGGCATAAAAGTTGCATGTAAGCCGTGTTGAGCTGCTACCGTTTTAACAACTAGTTTAAACGTTTGAATGTTATCACATGCTTCAATGGCACTGGCATATTTAAAGTCAATTTCATGCTGACCCGGTGCCACTTCATGATGGGACGCTTCAATTTCAAAACCCATGCCCTCTAGCTCCAGCACAATATCCCGTCGACAGTTTTCACCTAAATCCGTCGGCGCTAAATCGAAATACCCACCGCTATCATTTAATTCCAGTGTTGGATGGCCTTTTTCATCTAGTTTAAATAAGAAAAATTCCGGTTCTGGTCCTAGGTTAAACGAAGTAAAGCCCAATTCTTCCATTTCTTTTAAGACGCGCTTCAAGTTAGAGCGTGGATCGCCCTCAAATGCTGTACCGTCTGGCCGTGCAATATCACATATAAAGCGTGCTACCTTGCCTCTTTCAGCCGTCCACGGGAAGATTACGAATGTATCAAGATCCGGGCGTAAATACATATCGGATTCCTCAATACGAACAAATCCTTCAATCGAGGAACCATCAAACATCACTTTATTGTCTAATGCCTTAGCTAACTGACTAACTGGTATTTCTACATTCTTGATTGAGCCCAATATATCAGTAAATTGTAGGCGAATAAATTTCACATTTTCCTCTTTCACCATGCGGATAATATCATCTCTAGTATGATGTTTCATTTTTCACCACTCCAATTTGTCATTTTTCTTAACATCCGTTTTTTAGAACTGCTTTTAAATTACACTAAAACAACTAGTGAGCGCAATGGGCATGTAAGGTTTTATTACATAGAATTTTTAGAATATTCTTATCTTCTTTTTAGATGTATAGAAGCCTACTTGTTGCCCTTTCATTGTCCACCCTAAATAAAAGGCTAGTGAAATAGTCTATAAGTATCAATATCTGAGCAAAAAATAAAACTTAAATATTAATTAAAATATATTTTATATAGAACATTAGTCTTGCTTTTTTTATATTTTACTGGTACATTAAAAGCGAATTTATTTTTATAGAGTTTATTGGATACTTTGAACTATTCAATAAATGGATATTTACCATTGTCTATTAAAGTAATTGTATAATTCGAAAGTACCTTTTATAATTATGACGTTGGTGGATAAAGACCTTTAATTCCATCTAGTTCTATACTCCCTTTAAACGGTCTTAAACTACCAAGTTAAAGCCCAACTTCGCAAGCTCCAAGTAAAAGATTAGTCATCGCCAAAATTTCCTTAACAATGCATGGTCACCAACTAAAATACATAGACTTCCTAGTATTTTTCACTGCTATAGGTGTGACATGTACTACGAGGGTGATAACAGCAATATTTAAAACTATACGTTGCGAGTAAACTCGTTCTCTACTTGTGAATACACACTACCGTTAAATAACGAACTTGTTTCAAACATTACGGATTGTGATTAAATCGTTAGCTACATAATCTAGCGTTTAGAAGGTTACACAGAGCCTAACAAGGTATATTTATGACGATAATGACAGCTTTTGTATGAAAAGAAACATTTTTTATGCGCTAAAAGCCTTTCCCTTAATGGATTCAGGCACTTCCATTTATTATTTTCTCACTATAATGGCGATGACCTATTTTATTTGCTTACATTTTTTACTGAAATGCTAGCGAAAATGTAATTGTTATTTCAAGTACAAGATAGGTGATTGGTATTGGAATTTACACTGCGAGTTCAAGCGAATATGCAAGCAGTTCATTTTATAGATAAGACAATGGAAAATTATACAACGCTTTATAATGTACCTTTTAGTAGAGAATTACGTTTTGTCTTACACGAATTAGTTATTAATGCAGTTGAAGCAACGGAAAAATCATTACATCCCCTCTCCCACAACACAATTCAAGTGCAAGTAACACACAACGACGAGGAAATTAAGTTAACCGTTATCGATGAAGCACAAGGAATTACCGAAAATAATTTGGAAAAGGCTTTGCAATTTGATCTTAACGAACATAATTATACAGATCGAGGTCGCGGGTTATTTTTTGTCAAACAAATGGTGGATTCTATTTGGTTCAAACATATATCGAAAACAAAATTTTTAGTCGGTGTTTCTAAGAAAATTCATGGATAGGTACATCTGAGATTAGGAGGGACTTTTTATGAAATGGACAATCCGCAAAAAAATCAACTTACTACTCATTACTTGCATTTTACTTATGATTACGGTAATAACGATTGTTGATTATACCGATGCTAAAAATAATCTTTTAGAGGCCGTCAATACGAAACTACTATCGGATATCCAATTAGGTTATGAATATTTAGATGCTAAAATCCCTGGGGATTGGAACATCCAAGACAATGAATTGTATAAAGGGGATGTTAAGATTGTTGGTAACTTTGATATTGTCGACAAACTAGGAGATCTCACAGATGGAAATGCCGTCACGATTTTCCAATTTGATACTCGAGTTAGTACAAATATAGTGGAGAATGGCAACAGACCAATCAATACAAAAGCTCCTAAGGAGATAATCGCTGCCGTGTTAGAGCAAAAAGAGCGCTATACTGGTTCAGCCGATGTGTTGGGAAGTATGTATGAAGTCTCCACCGACCCTATTTTAAACAAACAAGGGGAGGTTATTGGGATGTGGGCAACAGGCATACCGCTAGAGACCTATAACAATACCGCTATGGAAAGCGTTATTAAAAATGTTGTCGTTTTATTAATTGTTTCCATCTTAATGTTTGTCATCATCAGTTGGTTTCTACAACGCCAAATTATTGCGCCCATCAATCAATTAAGCGCCAATGCCAAAGAACTAGCAGATTTAAATTTAAATGTGAAAATATTAAATCCTAAAGGACAAGATGAAATTGCTAATTTAGCACAAGCTTTCAATGCGATGAAGACCCGTATAACCGAAACAATCAACGTTGTCGCCAATAGCGCCAATCAAATCGCTAGTTCTTCGCTAGTTTTAGCAGAATCTTCTCGCCAAACTAGCGAAGCCGCAAACCAAGTGGCATTAACAATGAATGATATTGCAAGCGGCACTAGCACGCAATCCGATCAGGCGGAGCATATTGTGAAAATGATGCAAAAAACGAATGATGAAGTAGCCAATAGCTTACAAAAGGCAGAAGCTACTTTAGAGAGAGCCATTCAATCGACCCACATCGCACGAAAAGGCGAGGATGCGATTAACGAAGCCATAAAACATTTAAACTCTGTCACGCAAACCGTTTCCTACGCTACCGATTCTATTCAAAAACTAGGCAAACGTTCCGAAGAAATCGGCGGTATTATAACTGTTATTACAGGGATTGCGGAACAAACAAATTTATTGGCATTAAACGCCGCTATCGAAGCAGCTCGAGCGGGTGAGCAAGGAAAAGGCTTCGCCGTAGTAGCTTCCGAAGTACGCCAGCTAGCCGAACAATCAAGTTTAGCTTCTGGGCAAATTACGAGTTTAATTAAAGATATACAAGCCGAAACCGCTGTAACCGTTCGGACAATGGAAAGTAATTTACTCGCTGTCGAAGAGCAGGTACACATCATTAGTAAAGGAGGCAATGCTTTACAAGAGATTGTCGAACAAGTTGTGGAAACAGAGCAAGGTGTGAAGGAAATGAAATCAGCATTCACCCATGTCAATGACAATTCATTAGATGTCCAACAAGCTATACATGATATCTCACGTATCATTGAAGATTCTGCAGCAGCGACCGAAGAAATTGCAGCAACTTCCGAAGAACAGCACGCAACCGTTGCGGAAATCTCACAAAACTCAGAGGAATTAGCCGAAATTTCGACTAACTTACAAAACGAAGTAAATAAATTTACAATCTAACTTTAAACATATAAGGAGGCGTAATTTATGAATCAGAAAAATATGATTAATATTGATACTAAGGCTGATTATATTTTAATCGCCTTTACTGGTAAATTAGAATATGGATTGATTGGGGATTTAAAAGAGGAGCTTCACGCGATTAGTTTTGACACAAAACACGGCTATATTATCGATATGCAAAAGGTGACGAATATTGATAGTACTGGTTTTGGTATGATTATCAATTTTGCAAAGAAAGTCACAACGCTCGATAAGAAAATAGCGATTATTGTGACAGATGATTTTATTCGTAAATTATTTGCCATCTCACAATGCGATAAAGTTTTCCCTATTGCCAAAAGTGAACTCCAAGCGAAGCAGTACATTAAAGAAGAAAAATGGTTAGGCGAACTCGCACTAAGTGAATATTAAATGGTGACAGGCACGCAAACAATTCTGACAATAGTTTTAATAGCGGAGCAACATACATGATTAGCGGAGCAGACATATATTTGTCTGCTCTTTTTTGTCTAAGGCTATAGAGAAATGAGTTAAATGCACACACAGGCAAAAAAAGATAAATTAAATAAACTAGTAGAAAAATGTATTAGGAGGTACAGTCTTTGAATCGTTGTCCAAAAAATTGTTCATGCGAACGTTGCCAATCTAGTTTGCCTGTTATTAAAGCCATCGATATTTGTCACATCACTCCAAACGAACAAACGCCAGCAGTATCACCTTCCACATACGGGAACTTTTTTCAAACAAATTTTATCACGCTTGCTAACAATCAAGCTATGCCTTGGAACGGTATGGGGGAAACAGCCGGTATCACTTTAGACCCCGATACAGTGACTATCAGAGTGTCCCAAGGAGGGGCGTACTATATTGATTATCATGTGAATGGAAACTTCTCCCCATTCGGGACAGGTAACGTTACAATCATTACAGCTCTCTTTGTTAATAATGCCGAAGTGAATCCAATCCAAACGAGATACGGAGCATTAAATACAGAAGTCGATAGATATGAATGCGTACCAATTACTGGAGGAACAATTGTATTTATCCCAGTTAATGGAACAATTCAATTAAGAAATATCGGTCCAGACTTCCGTACTTGCGATGGTGGAATTGTACTCGCCGCTTCAATAAATTTGATAAAAGTTAGCTCATCTTAATGTCTTGAAGTGCCAAAAACATAGTACCTGTAGTTAAAACACTTGCAAAGAGTGCTTTAATGGCAGGTATTTTTTTCACTACCACTTGGTGCTTAATCGAAAAAAGATGGTTCCTGCACAATACAAGAACCATCTCTAAACTGCTATACAATTATTTTTGTAGAAGCATATTTAATAAAACAACGATAATTACAATTGGGACGACCACTAACATAAGTAGCCGATACGTGTTATAAAACCCTTGCCCCACTTGACTTCCCATAAGCAATTCTTTTTTCACAAAGTCTTTATCTACTACATAGGCAATAAAAATGGCGATCAATAAATTGCCCAATGGTAGCATTAAATTAGACACTAAATAATCAGTAGCATCAAAGATTGACTTGCCAAATATGGAAACATCCGCTAATAAACTTGACGATAATGCCGATGGAATTGCCGCAACAAAAACAATGACTCCAAGTAATAACGTTAAGATTGAACGCGAAATATGCCATTTTTCAATAAATGCTGCCACGATGATTTCATATAAACTAAACGACGAAGTTAATGTCGCAAATAAAAATAGTAATAAAAACAGGGATAAAAACACTTCCCCAAAAGGCATTTGACTAAATGCTGTCGGCAGCACCATAAATAATAAGCCAGGCCCAGCTTGTGGTTCTAAATCAAAGGCAAATACAACTGGGAAAATAGCTAGTCCTGCTAATAACGACACAAGTACCGTCAAGATAACAACGGAACCTGCTGAGTTTGGTAAACTAACATCTTTTTTCAAATACGAACTATATGTAACCAAACAAGAGAACCCTACTGCCAAACCAAAGAATGACTGCCCTAGCGCCTCTAGTAACGCTTTACCTGTTATATTAGAAAAATCAGGCCATAAGAAGAATTTCACACCTTCCATTGCCCCATCTAAAGTTAATGCACGAATAACAAGAATGATAAACATCACAAATAATAATGGCATCATCCACTTATTTGCTTTTTCAATACCATTTTGTACACCTAGCGAAATAACAAGTACATTGGTTAGTGTAAATAACGCTAAACCTAGTAATGTAATCCACGGTGTGCTAATAATCTTTCCAAATAAATCGCCTGGATTAACTGAAGAATCAATAACTGCACCTGATACACCAAGGCCGCTGTAAATAAAAATCCATCCTCCTACAACACTGTAAAAGGTTAATAACAGAAAACACCCCAGTACACCCATACGTCCAATCCAAGCCCAAGCTGGTTTCGTTGGCACAATTTTTTTATAGGCAGTGACAGCTTCCGATTGCGTACCCCGTCCTAAAATATACTCGGATAATAACATCGGTAGGCCAATCAATAATGTAAAAAGCACAAAAATTAGGAAAAATGCGCCTCCACCACTTTGCCCTGTGACATAGGGTAACTTCCAAATAGCCCCTAGCCCTATTGCCGCACCCGCTGATGCTAAAATAAACCCTAATTTACTAGACCACTGTCCTTTATTCTCACTCATCTCTTCAATCTCCTCAAAACTAACTAATCTCTTATTAATTGTACATTAAAATAGTAAATTAGACTAGACAGTTCCTAAATTTCCCAGTATGCTATTGGCTCTATATAAAAAACCTCGAACATAAATATGTTCGAGGTGAAATGAATTATTTCGATAAATACATTGTGCGTTGTTGGTTGATCCATTTGCGCATCGTTGTGAATAACAATGCCATAATCGCCGTTAATAACACACCTTTCACGATATTAAATGGTAAAATGCCTGCAACAATCATTGTGTACAATGAATCGCAAACGACTGGCGCCATACCTAAGAAATAAGCTATATGAGGGAATTAGCGTAAAAAGTATAAGTATCAATAGTTTATAAGTAATGAACACTAATTTATTCAATGTTAATATCGATTGTAATGGAGTTATTACTGAATTACAAGTATGTTCTTAACTGCAAGATAATCTCACTACCGAAAAGTTAGGAGTGAAAGTTAGGAACTTGAAATCCTATTGCTACACTCTGCACTCAACCAGCTTAGGAAGCATCCATAGATACCATCAAAGAATGAATGAACTTTCACACTCACAGGAGGTTCACAGACGTTCCTACAGCTCCATAGATAACTTTGTACTTTACATGATACAATTTAATACTATTATAAATCTTATGCCGAGTATAATCTCAAATTAAAAAACGAGATAAACACTTAATTATCTCGCTTCTTTGCTTCCATTTGGCTTCATAGGAACGCTATCAAGCCATTCTGTAACCTTGAAATACCCCTCAGACATGCCCATTTTGAACACTCTGTTTTGTAGAAGAAAATTTCCTAATAACTAGTCCTATTCGCCATTAAAGAATCTTTCAAGTTCTGCTCTCTTTTCTTCCTCCGTCATATCTTCTATTGGCTTGTATTCTCCATCTACATTATAATCAGCAGGATTGTCGCTAGGACCATTTTCAGGAACATATTCACCGTTTGAATTGTAATCATTCGGATTCGTAGACGGAGCTAAAGGGTCATTTA
Source organism: Lysinibacillus sphaericus (assembly GCF_002982115.1). Classification (GTDB taxonomy): domain Bacteria; phylum Bacillota; class Bacilli; order Bacillales_A; family Planococcaceae; genus Lysinibacillus; species Lysinibacillus sphaericus. The sequence goes on from NZ_CP019980.1 coordinate 3,324,662, forward strand.
TTAGTTCATCTTCCGTATAAGGTGAACTCGTGTTACCTGTGTCATTTGTATCTTCATATGAATCAATATCACTTGAATCAATATCACTTGAATCAACATCGCTTGAATCACTGCAAGCCGATAAAACTAGTAATGCAAGCATGGAAAATAAGAGTACCAACCTTTTTCTTTTCAAAATTCACCAATCCTCCAATTTTGTAAATCATAGGGATTATATCATAAATGGTTCTTGTTATACTTACTATCTTTCAAGTATTTTCAAGACAACTGTACTTTCCACAAATTAAAAATATAATGGTTTATTAAAGGTGAGGAATCACATTTTATCAAAAGCAGACAAGTTTCTTAACATAGCATATCCCCCTTGAGTAGTAAGCTCTTTGGTTGACAGTGAAAAGTCTACATCAAATAATCCTGTCTTATTGGTCATAAAAAAAATCCTCCATACAATTGAATTGGAAGATAATTTCGGTACAATATTTACGTAATTTTCAAGGTAATAAAAAAGGGATTCTGAATCAGTGACCGAAGACCTAGTTTCTCTCAAATCCAATTGTATCAATGGTTTGCTACTGTTTTTTTAGACGTCCCCAGGAGGGGCAGCCTCTGTTTAGCCAACTTTTTTGGGCTTTAATTATCTGGTCTGTGCTACCTCGTCAATCGAGTGGCAGATAGGGCTTAAAGATGAACTGGCATTTATCGTAAATTATGCTAATAAAAACTGGATGAATTTATTTAATTAACACGTGTGATATTTTTTGTGTAACGAAATGAAACCAAACATTTATGTCCATTACTCATGGTAAGCATTCTTTCTTTAGGAGAAAACTCTATCATGTAATCTATATTTATTAAATAACTATTATGACAACGTCGGAATCTGCTATCTAATTTTTCATAGTCTTTGAGTTTCCCATAAAATTCGTATGTTCCATCTTTGGTATGTAATCTCAGCTTATGAGCCACTGTTGCTGTTTCTAAGTAATAAATATTTGCGTATTTAATATTTTTAATGTTTTCTCCAACCTTTATCTGTAACATATTAACTCTATCACTTTGTTGACCAATAGAAACATATCGTTGGTATGCAGTATTTAAAGCAAGTGTTAGGTTTTCTTGAAAAATTTCTTTATCAGGATCTTTTACAATATAATCCATCGCAGCAATTTTATATTTAAAAGTTAACCTTAGCTTATCAGCAAACATTGTAACAAAAATAATATTTGCTAATGAATCCTTTTCTCTAATTAAGCTTGCCAATTCTAATCCACACATAATGCCTTCTAAATCAATATCTAAAAAGTAACAATCGGCTGGATATTGATTTATATAACTTAATACTTCGGCACCACTTGAAGCACATAAAACAACCTCAGTGCCGGGTAAATGAAAGTTAGCATATTGAACAATCTCATTTAAAATAAATTGCCGTTGTGAAATGTCGTCTTCACATATAATAACTCTCAAAATATCACTTCCTATAGTTTAATTCTAATTCTTGAATAAATATTTGATTCTCAATTCGAGTATTTAATAGAACATTTGGATATTTTTTAATAATTTCAGTAACATTTGCAAGACCATTTCCACGATTATTTCCTTTTTTCGTTGAATAGTTTTTATTGAAAATTTGATTAATGTCTAGAGTATCTTCAAATGAGTTTTCGATTACAAAGAGTATTGATTCATTCGCTGTTTTTAATATAGCAAGATTTATTACTCCGTTCTTAGATTCTTCATTTGCTTCAATTGCGTTATCGATTAATATCCCTAAAATTCTCGAAAAATCAATTATATCGATAGGAATACTACTGATTTTTTGCGGGAGTTCAATATGAAATTTTATATTTTTTTCTAGTATTAATAATAATTTTGTTAAAAGAAGACCCTTTAATTCAATAATAGCTAAGTTACTAATATTCTTCATAAATTGATTTTTTAATAAAGTATCGCTCTCTACTTTTAGTATTTTTTTGTTAAAGTAGGTTTTCAAACCTTCTATATCCCCTTGTGAAATATATCCATCCATAGTCAATAAAATATTCATATAATCATGCTGGAATTTTTGTATATCTTGATTAACAGCTTCTAAAGAAATTAAATATTGATTGTATTGAGACTGTTGCAGTTGCTTATATTTAAGAGCATTCTCTTTTTTTATAATTTTTATTAGAAACATAATTAATGTAGAGATTAGAACTAAATATACAAGCTGTATGGTTAAATTAATTTTAGTCAGCTGCATTTCTTCATATGTTGAAGGAATAAAAATATTTAAGTATAGTACAATGACAGTTACACTGAAAAGCAATACAAAGATTATTTTGGTTATTAAAGGAAAATCAATGATGCTAATATCTTTCTTCAATTTGTGTATAATGAGATTTAATAGGCTGAACAAAGATACATAAATTAAACTAAATAAAATGAGCTGAGAATTAGTCGATTTACTAGATCCTAACATAATTTGTGATAATGACTCAGACAGAATTCCAATAAAAATGATAGTAGTTAAATCAATACATATTTTTAAAAAATTGGATTTAAAGCTTAAAAAAATAAATATAGTTATAAAAAGAAAAGAGATCACTATCCAAGACTCAACGTATAAAAATGCTGTTGCTGCTAATATCCAAATTAGTACAGTTGAACTTATAGTAACCAAATTAAATTTTAAATTCTGTAAGTAATATATAGAACCCGTTATAATAAAAAATTCAATAATTACTAATATTAAGAAATTACTTTCTATTTGAGTATCCTCCAATACTTAATTAAAATTTACTTTCTTTTTTTAAACTTTCTGGTATTTTTACTTCGTGAAAAACTAAGTTACATGCATATGTAGTCGCAGAAGTTGCGAATAAAATAACCAAGTTCGATACCTTATTTAATAATTGTTTTCTAATTTTCATAATTACTTCCTCCAAATATTTTTTGAATTAATACTGATATTGCTAATAAATTTATTGCATACAAAATAAATAATTGATAATCGCCTTTTAAAACGAAAATAATAGTCCATAGAATTGATAATCTAATGAACAATTGTTTTCTTAAATAGTTTCGGTGATTTTGATTAAAAACGGGTCTTTTTGTAGTTCCAACAGGAGCTATTAATAGTAAAAAAAGAGTCGATAATATACCAATTAAAAATATAAAATGGTCAGCATTTATATGGTTTCTATCGATTATGTATAAACCGATTGGCAAAGAAACTATACTTGCAACTAAGCAAATAATGCTACTTTGAAAATGAAAACCAAAAGATACTTGTCGTAATACAATAAATGTAATATGTGTTATTAGTGTGGCCATAAAGCAATTCAAAAGGAATGCCACTATATAAATAAACAGTATTTTCCAAATATCATTTACAATTAGTTGTATACCGAATCTAATTTTCTCCTTTTCTATCTCATTGTGGTTTTCCTGAATCAGAGCCTTCGTAATGATATTTTCAAGCTTTAATAAAGCCTCCATATACTCCCCCCCTCCTCTTTTTATATTACTAAATTATTTAATAATTTAGTATTGTAAATCTTAAGTGTTACAAAAAGCTTCTTAAATGTATTAAATTGGGTATTAATCGCTGTAATGTTTCTTTTTTGTTTATAAAAAAATAAGATTGTTAAAATATTCCACTTATCCTATATTAATTCTTAAATTTTCTTAATAGATTAGCTATAGAATCACTCCATTCATCAGATTTTAAAGGTGAAAATAAGTTAATCAACATATGTAATTATTCGTAAATATATTTGAGTATCAAAATTTCCAGTCATATAAGTGGTTATTCGTTTTTACACTTAGGTGTATACCCGAAATTTGTGATGGTTATTCTACCTAAGGTGACTTCCTAAAATGTCACATTCGCTAACTGTTAGACAGATTTGTGACATGATTGCCTGAAATTCGATCGTAACAAGGGAATATGGACTTCGATTATTGTGATCAATTGAATCGCTTAGAATGTCAATTTAAACATCTTTCACCAGTAAAACATTGATAAGTTCGTCAAAAATAATCGAAGCCCATTGTGGAGAAATTCTTGAAATGGGTAAAGGACTTATCTTTTTTTGGAAAAACGTGCTCGCAAAAGCAGCAGATACAAATTAAATCGTGTACAAGGGTTAAAGGGCTTTTCTATTTGACGATCAGATTGAAATCGATAATCGTCCAGCCGAAAATGCAATTCGCCCAATCGTAATCGGTCGAAGAAAATTGGCTTTCTCTGTAAGTGAAGTTGGTGCGAAAGCCAATGCAATCTGTTTAAGATTACCAGAGACGGTCAAAGCAAATGGCATCAACTCGTCTTTGTCAAAAAACATCCCAGACACATGCACAAAATAGCCAGCTAGCCGAAAAAATTTCGGATAGCTGGCCATTCGTTGTGCTTGCCATAAAGGTGCGCTATTTTATATTTCTGACTTACTCTAGATAAATAAGTAAATTTAATTTAGAATAATAGCTAAATTATTTTTATCAATTTTTCCATTTATATTTATTGGTAATTTATCTAATACAACATAATAGGATGGTACCATAAAGTCTGGTAAAAATTTATATAAATATTCTTTCAAATCTGTAGCAGAAATAGTTTCATTTATTACTATATAAGCAGTTAAATATTTATTTTTATCTTTGTTTTCTCTAGCTATAACACACGCTTCTGTAACATTTGGATGCTCTAGAAGTTTTTCTTCCACTTCACCTGGTTCAGTTCTTCGTCCACAAATTTTTATTTGATTATCAATCCTACCTAAAAACTCAATATTCCCATCTGGTGACCACCTTGCTAAATCTCCAGAAATATACATTTTCTCATTCGGTATGAATGGATTTTTTACAAAGCGCTCACTTGTTAAATCAGGGCGATTCAAATATCCACGGGAAACACCAACACCTGAAATACACACTTCTCCTGGAACTCCAATAGGAACTGGTTTTCGATTTTTATCTAAAATATATACTTTATAGTTAGCGATAGGTTTACCGGTTGGAATGCCACTTTGTATTCTCGCACTTGTTACTTCATAATACGAGATACAAACAGTTGTCTCTGACGGACCATAAGTATTATATATCTTAACTTTATCAATTAAATTGTTTATATATTCTTTTCTTAGAACGTCTCCACCACTAATCATTGTGTGAACCGATTCTACAGGAGGATATTTGTTTAATTCATTCAATAATAAAGGGAATCCGCTAATCATGGTAACTTTATTATTTCTCATTACAATTAAAAGCTTTTCTATAGAGGCTACTTCATCTTTACATGCTATAACCAAAGTTCCGCCAGTTAGTAAAATAGGAAAAATTTCTTCTACAGAAATATCAAATGATACTGTTGATTGCTGCAACATAATATCATTTTCAGTTAATTTAAATTCATCTATAAAACTATGATAGTATCCTACAACATTTCTATGCTCAACAGTAACTCCTTTTGGTTGCCCTGTTGAACCAGAAGTATATAACGTATAGATTAGATTTTCTGCATTATGTAATCTATCTAAATTGTCAGTTGGATATTGATTTAAAGGATAATTATCTAGATATATTTTTTCACAAGGAAATGACAAATCTATATTTAAATGACTATGTGTTAATAGTAAATCAATTTCCGCTTGTTCATACATATAATTAATACGTTGTAATGGGTAAGCTGGATCGACAGGAAGATAAGCTCCGCCAGCTTTAAGAATCGCCAATATACCAATAATTAAATCTTCGGATCGATCTACTACTAATCCTACTAATTTTTCTGGTTTAACGCCTTTTTGACGTAGTAAAAAAGCTAATTGATTGGATTTCTTATTAAGTTCATCGTATGTAAAACTTTTATCCTTACAAATTAAAGCTACTTTATTGGGATTTTTTTTAACCTGCATTTCAAAAAAGTCATCGACAGTTTTAGTAATATCATAATTAATCGATTTATTATTAAATTCATACAATACTTGATTTTTTTCTTTTTTTGAAAGAATAGCAATATCCTCTAATTTAGTATGTGAATTTAAGGTAAGTTCAGATACTAAATTAAAAAAATGTTCTTTCAATTTAGATATTGCATAATTATCAAATAAATTATCGTTGTAGGAAATACTACATTTTAACGAAAAATCTATTTCAAAACACATCTCAATCTCATTTTCTTCTAAATATTCTGACAAAACAGCTTTTGATTCACCACTCGAAAATATTGAACCAAATAAACCACTTTTTAAATCCAGTTGATTATAAGAAAAAATTTCTTCTTCTGTTACATTTTTGTATAATTTTATCAATTCTAATTCATTCTCAATTTGTCTAATATATTTTATAGATGTAATATCAAAATCAGTTTTAACACAAAACGGTAGAACTTTACCTTCTGTTGTACTTGTACCAAATACAACATAATCTGTATCATTATAGTTGTGAAGTAATAATCCCCAGGCTGAATATAAAATAGAATTTACATTGACATTATAAGTATCAGCAAATTGTGAAAGTGATTGCATAATTTTTTTATCTAAAAAAAATGTATCGTTTACCAATTTAAATCCATTATTTTTAAAAGTACCTAAAGTTACTTTTGATTTAAGTTCAAATTCTTTTAAAGCAGCACTCCAATAACTTTCCTTTGTATCTAACTCTAATGTGTTCATTTATATCTCTCCTTTTAATCATGGGTTTTGTATCATCATCACTAAAAGATGATGGAGTTGCAGTCGCTTTTGATTTATATATGTTCGTTTTGAATTAGGGTCCGATTTATTGCTGGTTTTTTTATGCTCTTATTTTGAGAATAAACTAAAACGACTAAACTAATTAAAACGAACATTCCTCCAGTAAGTTGTGAAAATTGTAATCGTTCATTTAAAAAAACAAGAGCAAATAAAGTAGTAAATACAGGTTCTACCATGCTAATCATCGAAACGTTAGAAGAACTCAACAATTCCAGCGACTTAAAAAATGTAATTTCAGCAAAAATAGTTGAAAAAATCACAATACTAATAATGTGTATCCATGCTTGGTTATTAAAATTTAAAGAGATATCTTGCTTCACTACACCAATTATGAAAACGCCAAAAGTTGCAAATAGTGCTGTATAGGCACTTATTATTACTGGTGAATTATTAATAGTTACTCTTTTCCCCACAATCATATATATTGCAAAGATCAAAGCTGCAAGAAGGGATAAGACTATTCCATAGACATTCATTTTATCTAATGAAACTCCAAGTAAATAAATCATGCTAATGAAAGTTGCTACTAAAGCTAGTATTGATCCTATACTTAATTTTTCTTTATATAAAAAATAAGAGATGATACAAACTAGTAAAGGAAAACAATATAAGAGCAAGACTGCCATAGATGATGATATATATTTTAATGATTCAAAATGGAAAATAGATAAAAGTGTGAATAGTATACCACCTAGTATAAAAAGATTTTTCACCTCATGTTTACCGATTCTTATATTTGTACCTTTCACAAGGAAGAAAAGGAAAAAGATGATAGAACTTAATCCGAATCTTAAAAAAAGTAAAGTATACACTGTCACACCATATTCATAGGCTTTAACTGTAAAAATTGGCATAATCCCATATCCTATACTCGAAAGAACTGCATAAATAGCTCCCTTGATAAAATTATTCATAAATCTCCTCCTTTCACTTCACTTACAATAAAATTTAATGGCATTTTTACTATATAGTTATTCCCTTTTAAAACAATTACTACCACATTTCATTTAGAATTTATTATATCTAAATTTTGAAAACGGGTTCTTTAAATTTCGTAACAAATCGCATCTTAATTATTCTATTCAAGAATGTAAAAATTTGTATGAAATATCAGTACTGATAAAAAGATTATAGTATAAAAGTAAATTTAAATAGATACATTTCCTAACATATAACGTTTTAGTCTTTAGCGTCGAATTTAAGCGAACATTATAATTAAACAGAAGAAATGTAACACAAAGTTATGACATTAACTTCATATACAAGTGTTGATTTACTATGATGTCTAGAATCTTATGGCATCACACCTTCATACGCTCATTAACAGTTTTCTAGGAGTGTTTTTTGTTTTATTCTTAATTGAAGATTTATCCTTGAAAACCATTTCCAGATGGAGTTTTTCGTATAAACTTAACCATAATTTTGGTCCTTTATTAGTGGATTTGGACAGGTTACCACCTGATTTTATCCATTATAAAGGACCTTTTTTATACATAATAAAATGATTGAATATTTTTTTTCTTTAAAGTATAGTTAATTTAATGTAACGCTAGTAATATCTTTTAATTTATTTGAGATATAACAAGAAAATTATTGGACGTGAATAAAATATGGAACTAAACATTCAATCACATAATAACGATTGTGAAAATAATTTAATGAATTATTCTCTTTATATACCTCGTTATAGTCAAAAGTTTTGTATGAATGACTGGCCAAAGGGATTACTTATTGAAGAAAGAAGTCATGACTATTGGAGCGATAGATGTTGTGGGTTGGCGTGTTTACGAATGGTTATATCTCATTATAAAATACCTGTACCAACCCAATTAGAATTACTTAAAGAAGGTTTAAAAAGAAAGTATTATATTTCGAAGGGATGGTTACACCAAGGTTTAGCCGATTTAGGAGAAATGTATGGGGTGAAGGGTAAGCCTATAGTTGTTAAAAGCGGTAAACAACTTGAAAACTTGCTTGTAACAAAGGGTCCAGTAATATGTTCTATCGCTCCAAAGTTCCCTAAAAACGGAAGCAAAGGGGGACATTTGGTAGTAGTATGTGGTCGAATTCATACCTCTAAAGGAAGACTAATTTGTTTTAGAGATCCCTCTCTTTGGGGAGAAACAAATAGTATAGTATTTGAAGACAGGTTCTTTAGCAGTTTTAGTGGTAGAGCAATTGTTTTTTCTTTGGATTAATAGAAGATATGATATTTTCATTAGAACTGTACGCCTGTAATCGAATAAAGCATATAACTGACCTGGCACCTCCGAGATGCGAATAAAGTAGTATACTTATTTAAAAGAAATCTCCCACAAAAATCAAAGGTATTGTCGAAATTTGCGGGAGATTGAGCAAATTTATTATCTAAACTTGACTAATTTAAGTAGCAATTCGCTTCAAGTTATTGCGTTGACAATTATCCCAATAACAGCTTCAATACCTAAACCAATGGTAAATATCATACATTTTTTCATTCCCCTCGTAATTTTTTGTTATTTTAACCTAATGACCTCGGATAATAACTTTTACTTCCCTCATACTAAATTCACCTGTAAAAAGTCACTATGGTTTGCTGGTACTTTCTTTCGATATTCTTCCATGTGAGTCGATATTGCATAACCTTTTAATGTATTTCTACTTAAATTTTGTAGTTCTTTTTTGGAAAGTACATCTGAAATTGCAAATTTAAGCAACAAAAAAACACCTCCTAGACATAACAGTCTAATAAGGTGTCATTACTTGAACACTATCCTAAATCATACTTTTTTACGCTTATTTCGATAAATACATTGTGCGTTGTTGGTTGATCCATTTGCGCATCGTTGTGAATAACAATGCCATAATCGCCGTTAATAACACACCTTTCACGATATTAAATGGTAAAATGCCTGCAACAATCATTGTGTACAATGAATCGCCAACGACTGGCTCCATACCTAAGAAATAAGTGTACATCGGTAAAAATACTGCGATATTTAACAAGCTCATGCCAACCGCCATCACAATCGTTCCTGTTGCTAATCCTCCAACAAGACCTCCAATCGTTTTAAAACGGTTAAAAATAAATGATACTGGCAAAATAAATAATATGCCTGTTACAAAGTTTGCAATATGACCAACTGGCACTCCTGTTGGCGTACCAGAGAAAATCCAATCTAAAACATTTTTAAATAGCTCTACTAAAATACCTGCTACTGGGCCCATCGTGATGGCTGCAAGTAAGGCAGGCATATCACTGAAATCCACTTCCAAAAAGGCTGGGAACGGTGGAATCGGGAAATTAAATAACATTAATAAAAATGAAATACTACTCAGCATACCAATCGTAATAAACGATTGCAGTTTGACATTTTTCTTCATTGAAAACTCTCTCCTCTTTGCTGATTCAATCTTGCAAGAAGAAAGGTTACGACGTAATCGATTGTTTTTCACGAAAAAACCCTTATGCAAATCAGCATAAGGGAGAAAAGGCATGAGTAAATAACGCCATTACTAGCTATTTTTTGTGCATAGCGTGCATTTAAAGACACACTAAAAAAACGTTCGCACATAGCTTAATTCGTAACAACGAATGACGATCGTACCTCCATCTTCTCCCATCCAGACTATACTGTCGGCCTTGGAATTACACCAAGTCAGCCATGCAAAAAAATCTTTGCACAGGTCGCGGGCTGAAGAGCCATCTAGTAAATCATGCGAGCTACTGTAGCTTACTACTACACTAGCGATTTACAACTCTATTACCGCCGGTCGGGATTTTCACCCTGCCCCGAAGATGAATCAATATTATTTTATAAACTAACTATAATGTTTTATCACATAAAAGTAAATACTTCTGCTTAAAATAATCCGATTAAATTTGTATGGTTTAATAAATCAAGCACTTTGTGAGAAATAATGGAGTAGCTTATCCTCGGAACAAAGTCACTTACCCGCGATTTATTATCATTTACCCGCGAATCAAGGTGCTTTACCCGCGGTATTTCCATTAAAAAAACAGCTATCTACTATCTGATAGCTGTTTTCTATATTATGGCATCATTTGTTTATTGGCACCTACAGGCATGGGTAAAAACTTTGTTAAATCAAAGCCTTCCCAACTTTCCTGGACAATGTTATCTAAACGTATCTTTTTATCAAAGCTTGACGCAGTCAACATCATCGCCTCGATTAATTGTGTTGCCCGTACGGCATCCATTGTCGTTAAATCAAGTGGTGCGTCAAATGTGACCACAACCCCATCTTCTTCTTCTTTTACAGTGTATGTGACATTTTCCGGAACAACTGGCACATAAACATCATCCTTTTTGTCTCGCATCGCCAGTAGAGCCTCTGTCACAGTAGGATACGTTTGATGGAAATCAGGCGATAAATATTCAGTCCCGTTTCCCTCTGTATATAAATAATAATTGTAATGATTATCTTTTGTTAGCGCTATAGGCTCACTCGGCTCTTCTGCTTGCGAAAACTCGTAATCAGAACCATCTGCCTGTTTAATGGCAATGGCTTTATATTCGGACTCGGAAAAAGTATCTTTTAACGAGTTTAAATATTTCGTGACAGAAGCCGAAGCTACATCATAATCATTTTCTTCTGGTAATACGTGCACAAGCGTTTTACCTTCTTCTTTTAACTCACCTTTGTACGGATGATAGTCTGTTAAACCCATTGCTTCTTCATCAATTTGAGGTGCGTATTTTTCATACATTTGTAAAGTTGTTGGCTTCTTCTTCCCAAAATCAGCAGTTATTTTTTTGTTCGGAATAATATAGGTCATTGGTATGCTATCAGCCTTACCACCAGGTAATCCAATTCTGAAAACGACTGCATCGACTAAATCATCTTCGTAAACAGATGTCCGCAACGATAGGATACGAGCATGCTCAGCACCAATATTCGCTTTCATTACACTATCTGCATCTGCATTTTCACTTTCTGTGACCGACCGATCCTCCTGCACAGAAGAATAATTTTCGATTGGGGCGTTTGCTTCATCCTTTACGGAAGAATTGTTCGATACATAGATGTACCCTGCTAGTGATAGGACAAAAATTGCAGCAACACTACTTAAAATAGGCCACCTACTCTTGCGTCGTTTTATAGGTTTAGTATTTTCTTGAGCAGGCAATGATTGCGCTTGTTGTTCTTTTGCCTCAGCTACTGGTTGTATCGCCTCTTGAAGATGTATATTGTCTTGTAAACGTGCATCAGCAAGCAATCTTTTTAACACTTCGTCTTTCGAGCGGTGGTCAGTAAGCTTAGGGGCATTGTTCAACATTTGTTCAAGTTGTTCATCGTCAAATTGTTTATGCGTCATTGCCTTTTCGCCTCCTGTTCCCTAACCTGTTGTAGATGTTGCCTTAAAAACTTAATGGCTCGATGTTGCGTCGTTTTAACCTTTGCCTCTGTCCAATCAAGTATTTGCGCAGTTTCAGTAATCGACAAATCTTGGAAATAGCGCATAATAATAACCATTTTTTGATCCCCTGTACAATTTTCAAGTGCAAACTCTATCTGCTTTAATTCATCACTGGCCTGTAGCACATCTTCCGGTGATGGTGTGGTTGAATGTAATTGTTCCGTTTCCCAGTCAAAAAAATCGAGTGAATGTTTTTGGCGCACAGCCTGCTTTCGAAAATGATCAATTGCGACATTTTTAGCAATAGCAAAAAGCCAAGTTTTTTCACTGCTATTCCCTGCAAATTGTTCATAAGATCGCAGCACACGGACATAAACCTCATGTGCAAGGTCCTCAGCAAGTGTGCGATTTTTTACTAGATAAATAAGAAACTGGAACACGTCTTGATGGTATGCATCGTATAGTCGATGGAACACGGAGTCATTCAAAGCACTCCACCCCCGTTCTCATAGTATTTGTCGTCTAACACTCGCACAAGTTACATTTAAATAATATTTTGGTCTTAATTTTGCTATGTGTCTAAACCCGAGCACAAGCCGACGTATAGCCCCTAACAGGTATTGGTATTGTTGCCAACTAGTTCAGCTAGTTCTAACTATACCAATGACCCGTGGAAGCATGAAAGAGCATTGTCAGATGGCACCAGCTACAAGGACTTCTTCATAAACTTATTCGAATGGTAAATAGAAAGTAAAAGTTGTGCCCTCTTTTAACACACTATCGACCATAATATTGCCAGAGTGCGCCTTGACAATATTTCGAGCAATTGCAAGCCCTAAACCCGTTCCGCCTTTAGAACGTGTCCGTGCTTTATCCGCTTTATAAAAACGTTCAAAGACATATGGTAAATCTTCCTGTGGAATCCCATGTCCTGTATCCTGAACAGATATTTTGGCAAAGGTTGGCTCTTGCTCTATCTTGACAATGACAGAACCTTCGTCTGTATGACGCAGTGCATTATCTACTAAATTTGTTAACACTTGTTCGATACGATCCTCATCCATACTGATGCGGGCATCATTATCAAACTCACTATTAAATAAAAGTTGCACGTGTTTTTCTTTTGCCACTTGAGCAAATTTTTGCGTAATACGTTCAAATGTGGAATTAATCGGTACTTCATCTTTGTACAGTGTCATATGTCCTGATTCCATTCGCGCTAAATCCAATAAATCGGTTACTAAACGTCCCATACGCTTCGATTCATCATAAATAATTTTCGTGATTTCATTACGTTCTTCTTGATCTTGAATAAAATCATCATCCATTAATGCCTCAGAATAGCCTTGTAGCATGGAAATCGGTGTACGTAGTTCATGTGATACATTGGCAATAAAATCAGAACGTAGCTTTTCTAAACGATGCTGCTCTGTCATATCACGGATTACAGCAACTGCTCCACGAATTAATTCCCCACTATAGAGCGGGCTAATCGTAAATGTATAATAATTTCCATCCATTTCTATTTCTTCTTCTAACTTATCTTCAAACATTAGTACATGATCGAGCATATGATAGAGTTCAGGTGGAATAGGCTTTGCGCTTTGCGAGCCTTTATTAACAAACCATTTTTGCATTAAACGTTCCGCTGGTGGGTTGCTCAGTAAAATTGTTCGATCACGGTTAAACGTTATAACGGCATCTGTCATGGATGTTAAAATATTGGACAATTGCTCATTTTCTTGATTAATTACTTCTAAGTTATGCTTTAGCTGACGCCCCATTTGATTGAACGCAACAGCTAGCTGGCCGATTTCATCATTTTGCGTTGTCGGCATTTTTGCCTCGAAATTCCCTTTTGCAATTTCAAAAGCTAGCTCACGCATTTTACGTAATGGGGATGTAATACGGGATGATAAGAAAAATGCAAAAAATGTCGTTAACACAAACGCAATAAATGCCGCTAAAAAGACAATTTTGGTCGTCTCTTTCGATGTTTTATGTAACGCATCTGGACTTTGATAAATAAATACAGCGCCATGCACTTCATTTTCCACATTTAGTGGAAACCCTAGCACGACATAGGATTCCATTTTTCCTTGATCTGTTGAAGATGGCATCATCATTTCCTTTATAATGGGTTCATCTGATTGGAAAATTTCATGGAAGGATTTATTCGCTAAAATTTCATCTTGAATTTCTTTCTTGTTGACGCCTTCTTGCAGCGCAAATGAGACTTCTAAATGATTTATGGCGATAAGTGCATTTGTACCCTCAGGTAAAATATCTGTCAGGAGTTGCGAAGTCGATTCTGCCGTCTCATTGTCATCCACTATACTCGCTATTGTTGCAGCCGTTTGACGCAGCGAAATCTCTGCTTGCTGCATATGATAGTTTTGAAGAAATTCGAGCATTAAAACCGTGAAAACAAATAATACAAATGAAACGAGAAGCAATATGGTTACCCATAGCTTCCCGACAACACTGTTCCATATTCTATTCATTGACAACCTCAAATTTGTAGCCAACGCCCCAAACAGTGACAATCATTTTCGCTGCGTTCTCTGATACACGATTCAGCTTCTCACGTAGACGCTTCACATGGGTATCGACTGTTCGTAGGTCTCCAAAGAAATCATAATGCCAAACCTCTTTTAGTAATTGTTCACGGTCAAATACTTTGTCTGGAGATTTTGCAAGGAAGTACAATAATTCATACTCTTTTGGTGTTAAATTCACTTCGATACCTTCCGCTGTTACACGGTGCGCATCATGGTCAATCATCAAATGTTGGAATACAACTAAATCTTTTGATGACGATGCATTTGTCGTAGGTGAAAATGCTTGTGAACGACGTAAAATAGCTTTTACGCGTAGAACCACCTCACGAGGACTAAATGGCTTTACAATATAATCATCTGCTCCAAGCTCGAAGCCTTGTACACGGTTTGCTTCCTCGCCTTTTGCAGTTAATAAAATAATTGGCGTTGCAGCTCTTTCGCGAATTTCTGCACATACCTCAAGCCCATCTTTTTCAGGCATCATAATATCTAGTAAAATACAGTGGTACTCTTTTTCTAAAGATTTTTCGATCGCTTCTTCACCATTCTCTGCTTCGTCAACTTGATACCCTTCGCGCTCCAAATACATTTTTAATAAGCGTCGAATACGATCCTCGTCGTCTACTACTAAAACTGAAATATTTTCTGACACTTTCACGATCCCTCTCTTCCGATCTTTCTCTACCCTTCTATTGTACATGGTACGCTACGACTTGAAAAGAAAAGAAAGCCCTTTCGCAGCAGCGAAAAGGCTTTTCGTTCCCCTGTTACGCGTAGGAGTGTAAACCTGCAAGAATTAAGTTAACGGCAATAAGGTTAAATAATATAATACCAAAGCCAATTAATGCTAACCAAGCAGATTTTTCACCTTCCCAGCCCTTAGATAAACGTAGATGTAGGAATGCTGCATAGAATAACCATGTAATCAGGGCCCATACTTCTTTCGGGTCCCAACCCCAGAAACGACTCCATGCAAGTTGTGCCCAAATCATCGCAAAAATGAGTGCACCTAATGTAAATACTGGGAAACCAATAATAACAGAACGATAACCGACTTCATCCAGTAATTGGAGATTTACACGTTTAACAAGCGGTTGGAATATCGCGCTTATGCGACGACGTGCAATAAGGCGAATGAATAAGTATAGTAATGAGCCTATTAATAATGACCACACGACCGTTGTTAATTTTTTCGCATTAATCAGTGCAGGCATTTCTACTAATGGAGACATGCCATGTTCTTCCACTACCTCATACTCATTCATCCCAAAAATAGGTGGCAAATTATAAGTAATTTGGCGAGACATACCTTCTTTATCGATATATGTGTATTTCGATTCATAATCCATCGCACTAAATGTAGATGACACAATAACAAAGCCAAGCACAACGACTAAGCAGTACATAACTGCTTCAAGCCAGAAACGTTGCTTTGAAGGTTTGTTTAGATCTACAACTTTTAATAAATAAATTAAACCTGCAACTGCACTAATCGCTAAAATCGATTGCCCCATTGCAGCCGTAATAACGTGAATTGTTAACCAATGACTTTGCAATGACGGTACTAATGGACTTACTTCTGTCGGGAACATTGATGCATAGGCAATGATTAATAACGCTACAGGTAACGCCACTAAACCAAGCGCTGTTAGGCGATAAATAAAGTAAATTAAAATAAATGCACCAACAATAAACATCCCGAAAGCAGTCGTAAATTCAAACATATTACTAACAGGTGCGTGACCTGTGTGAACCCAACGTGTAATAAAATAACCAATTTGCGAAAGGAAACCTATAATTGTTACGACAATTGCCAGTTTACCCCATTTATCTGTGTTTTTGCCAGAAGCATTGGATTGTTTAATGGCGCCGCCAAATAGTAAAGTAGCTACTAGATAGGCTAAGAATGCAACAAATAATAGATTTCCACTTAAGTCAATCAAACTCATAAGGTGTTGTCACCTTCCTTTTTTGTGGACTCTTCACCTTCTTCAGACGACTCTAACTGATCCTTATATTGCGGTAGGCCAGCAAATGCAGTCACGGCATCTAAATCTTTTTTCATGCTGAACATATTTTTATTGACATGAGCAGCCATCAGCACATGGCCATCAGGCTCTACTTGTAACCAAAGTCGACGGTGATTCCAATATGATCCGATTGCAACGCCGATCATGAAAATAATACCACCAACAAATAAAATTGGGATTGTGCTATCTTTACGTATTGTAATGCCAGACATATCGCGTGTTTCCACACTTTCAAACATCATTTTGTATTGGTTTTCACCTAGTGGTTCTAATGTTTGTTTAATCGCAACGAAGCTAGTTTCACCCTCTGGTGTTTCTGGTGTCGTCATTTTAAATAGAAATGCTGGATTATTAGGAACTGACGTCGCTGTTTGCGGTACACCATTTTCAAACCCAGAGAAGTCTGGTGTGTAAACAAGTAATTTAACAGATACACCATTTCCTAAATCGTATTCTTTTTTAGGGTTTGTTAAATCAATTCCTACTTTACCAAGTGATTGCTCCGTTGATTTATTTACCAGTTGGAAATTCATTTGCTTCAATTCATTTAAGCGATAATCCATTTGATATAGTGCATAGCCTGATTCTTTTAAAGGATGATTCACTCGAATTGAATAATCTCTCACCTTTTCTAGATTTTCCGTATCACCTGCAATTGCGTCTTCAGGTTGCTTATATAACGTAATATCCGTTTGGAAGTTTTTCGCAACGACGTTAACACCTTGCTTTAGCTGTTCACCTTGTGGTGTATTATCATGTGTTTCTAAAATAAAGTCTCGATTTTCAATAAAATAACCGTCCATGCCAGTAATTGCACGTGTTTCACCTTCACGTACCCATATCGATTCGTCGACATAGAAACCAGGAACTAAACGCAACATTACCCCAGTTAAAAAGATAATGAGGCCTACATGATTTATGTACGGACCGTAACGAGAGAAGCGGCCTTTTTCAGCTAACAAAGCACTGCCGTCTCGACGAACAATGTATTTCATTTCAGTCATTTTCTTTTCAACTTTACTAAGCGTCTCTTCAGGACTTGCTGTTACTTGTCCTTCTGCAACAATACGTTGGCGCTTTAAAAAACTTTCATGGCGCTTAACACGTTGATTTTTCAATGATTTATAAAGTGGTATCCCACGGTCAAGACTGGCAACAATAATGGATACCGCAAGCATTCCAACTAAAATTTGGAACCACCAAGAGCTATATAAATCAGACAGCCCTAATGTATAATAGATTTTCCCCACAAAACCATAAACATCCTCGTAATAGGCTCCCTTTTCCATATCAGAAGCTTTTACGTAAAACTCTTGCGGTAGTAACGTTCCTATTGAAGCTGCTATTAATGTAATAATAATTAATGCTATCCCTACTTTAACACTTGAGAAAAAATTCCAAAT
Organism: Lysinibacillus sphaericus; assembly: GCF_002982115.1. GTDB lineage: Bacteria > Bacillota > Bacilli > Bacillales_A > Planococcaceae > Lysinibacillus > Lysinibacillus sphaericus. The sequence goes on from NZ_CP019980.1 coordinate 3,342,755, forward strand.
TTTGTCGACAATTGATTTGTTGTACGTTTTTGAGCGAATAGCCGTACCATCATACCGCATGTCGACAACTTTATTTTGCTTTTCTTCTTCGGTTAAAGGACGACCGCATTTCTCACAGAGCTTCGTGCCAAACGGATTACTATGTCCACAAGCACAAATAATATTCTCCATCGTCTATTACCCCTCATTTTGGCTTTATTAATTCCATGTAAGAAGCGATTGTCGCCTCCGTCATTTCTCCAGTAGTAATCTTCACTACCTTACCGTCCGGATCAATTAAAACTGTTGCAGGTAAATTGCCAACATTGTAAGCAGTCATTACACTTTTTGTTTTGTCAATTACAACAGGAAATGTAAGACCGTACTTATCAACAAAATTTTGTACTTCTAAATCCGTTTGTGCAATGTTGACAGCCAATGTCTGTACACCTAAATCCTTGAAAACTTGGTATTGGCTATTCATTGCAGGCATTTCCTTCTCACATGGTTTACACCAAGTTCCCCAGAAATTCAAAAATACCCCCTGTCCTCTATAATCAGACAGTTTGTGTTTCTCGCCATTTAAATCTACTAACGTGAAGTTCGGTGCTTCAGAGCCAACAGCTACTAACTCTACCTTTTCCTTTGTCGCTGTCCCGTATACGGTATACCCAATTGCGATCGCTAAGATGGCTAAAATAATAGTGCGGGTTACGAGACGTTTTTTCTTTTTCTCCAAGTTAATAAACCCCCTACTCAAATACGCCTCGAGGGTATTTGTCGATATTTCACTTCCACTTAAGAAATATCTGTTATCTCTCCCCCGAGACTTACTTTGTTTACGCGCCTGCTAGATAAAATTAAAACAGGTGTACTATTCTCACCTATTATAGCAAAATGATACAAATTCGCTTAGTTATTAATTATGAATGATTTATGAACGTTTTCACACGAGGAAAGTGAAAAACCCACCATACGTATAGCGGTATATACATTTTCCATGTTGTTATTCGTTTAGCAGATTTGCCCAGTTTCAGCTAACACGCGCAGTTGCTTGACTTCATGTTTCGACAATTCACGATATTCTCCTGGTGTTAGACCATATAAATCTAAAAATGCAAAACGTTCACGCTTTAGTTTGACAACCGGCGTACCGATTGCCTCAAACATACGACGTACTTGACGATTTCGCCCTTCGTGTATTGTAATTTCACAAATCGCCTTGCCCGCCTGCTCATCAAAGGAAGTCATACTTACTTTTGCTGGTGCTGTTTTGCCATCTTCTAATTGAATACCACGTTGTAGCTTTTTTAAGCCCTCAATTGTTGGCACACCTTTAACACGTGCAATGTATGTTTTGTCAATTTTAAATTTTGGATGCGTTAACATATAGGAAAACTCTCCATCATTTGTCAGTAATAATAATCCAGATGTATCATAATCTAGACGACCAACAGGGAAAATACGTTGCGGAATATGTTTAAATAAATCTGTGACAGTTTTGCGTCCTTTATCATCCGTTACTGCCGAAATTGTTCCACGTGGTTTATATAGTAAGTAGTAAACTTTATCTTCTTTCTCAAGTTTTACACCTTCTACTTCAATTGTATCCGAGTTGGATACCTTCGTTCCAAGTTCACGTACAACAACGCCGTTTACCTTTACTTTACCTTCTACAATCAATTGCTCAGCTTTACGCCTTGAAGCGACACCTGCATATGCAATCACTTTTTGTAATCTTTCCATTGTTTCACCTCTAGTTAAAAATGTAACCTTTTGAAGGTTATTTTTCCCGTCAATCTGTGAAAATTATGTCATACTTTTGTGCAATATAAAAGAGAAACTCATTCCGCACTAGTAATACGATTATTCTAAATAGTGTATTATTTGCTAGTTTCTCATTTAATTGTCTTAGCACTACATAAAATAACCTAGCTATTTTTCGATTTATTTCTAATATAGACCAAACCACCAAATTTTAAAAAAAGGTGCCTGACACCCAAAAAATTCTGAACATTCGTATTTGTTTCGGTGTCTGGCACCCTAAAAAAAGCTACCCTTTTAGGTAGCTTTTTTTATTGATATACATTTTCTATGGTAACGCCATTTTTACTTAATTCAAGATTGATAAATGGTTTTGCCTTTACTAACTTAGCTGTTAAAGATTGTTCAATTGTCGAGCCGTCATGCAACGTAAAAATCAACTTATCTGGTTTCGTCACACCATCTTTTTGCACGTTTGTTTGTTCTGCTTTAATGATTTCTTCCCAGCTTGTCAAATCTTCTTGCACACTAAAAAATGCATTCATATGGAGCCCTTTTTCATCCATTATTTGATAATGATTAATACATAAAAATAAAAATAAAAGGACGAGCAACCAAGATGTGCCGACAATCGCCCGTTGTATATTTCTACCCTTTTTTGTTTTTGGGACAATGATTATATTTACCAAAAGAACCATCGCCATGCCAATTAAAGCAATCATTAATATAATATACGCTTTAAAAGTAGTCTCGAAAAGGTAATAGTCGTTCGGTCGATAAAGCAGCTCTTGAATGGGAAATAGCAAAATAAACGGAGCGATAAAACTTGATAAAAATAAAACAATAATGACTGCTATTTGATTGTGCTTTCGATTCACTTTAGTAGTAGCCATAATTGTCCCTCCTTGCCACCATGCTTTTACAATTTAACTAACATAATTTTACACTAATTACGATAAATATAAAATTCTTTTTTACATCTAGAATATATAGCATAAATAAAAATCAGCGCATCGCTTTTAACGATCCGCTGATTCTACTTTAACGGGTATAGCATAAATTCGCTCTTCCCCTAGAAAAATCGACAATACTGCTTCCTTTCTTTTTCTAGAAATTTGCAGTACTTGCCTTGCAATCTTTTTTTCCTCTTTATTTAATTGCAATTGAATTGGTTGCTCTAATCGGATAGCCAATTTATCATTGACATTATATTTTCCCTTTTTCACAACCGTCTCCATATTATAGTTTTGCCATACTTCATTCGCTAAGCCTCTGTGAACATTCCAATCATCCGATTCATTTAACGTCACAACTATACATGTTTGCCCGTCTTTTTGAAAAGCGGTTGCTAACGTTCGTCCTGCTACCTTTGTAAAACCAGTCTTTCCTGCAAAAGCTGTTCCCGTTGCCGATTTTAATGAGCTTACAGGTTGCTCCGTCTCATCATCTACTTCAACTGCGACACCCGAACCTTCCCGCAATAGACGATGCTTATTTTCCCATAGTATACCATTTACTGTATTGGCACGATAAAGGACGGTAGATGCAATTTTCTCAAAGGTTTTGTTTTGAAGTGCGATTCTTAGCATTTCAGCTGTATCTCTTGCAGAAGACAAATGCTCGTCGTGATGCAAACCTGACGGGTTCATAAAAACTGTATTGGTAAGTCCCGCAATCACAGCTCTTTCATTCATTAATTTGACAAAGCCTTCTACCGAACCGCCTGCATGCTCTGCTAATGCTGTCGCAGCATCATTACCTGACCGTAACATTAAACCATATAATAACGTTTCAACCGTCACCGTCTCGCCCGCTTGCAAATAAATGGAAGAGCCTTCAGCCATTGCAGCTTTAGGAGAAATAATGACTTCATCTTGAAGATCACTATTTTCAATCGCGACGAGAGCTGTCCAAATTTTTGTTAAGCTCGCAATGGGGAGCCTCGCATCACTATTAGAACCTGATAATACTCGACCTGTCTCACCGTCAAGCACGACATACCCACTTCCGCCTCTTGCTAAACCATTTTGTGGGATAGTTAAGATTCCCACAGCTATCATGAACACCATTAATCGTCGTAACCGTAGCAACAAGCCACTCCTTATTTTAAGTGATAGATAAGTAGAACTATGAAAATTAAAAGGAAAGCACATAGCACTTTTCTTTTGATTACTTAACGCCATTAAACGTTTCTTGGAATTTAGTCATAAATAAATCTGTTTCTTGTTCTGCTTCACCATTGTCCTCCTCAGGTAATGGAGGCATTTCTTCAATACTATTTAATCCGAAGTAGTTTAAGAACTCCTTCGTTGTGCCATATAAAATCGCACGACCTGTCCCCTCAGAACGTCCTACTTCTTTCACTAGCCCTCTTGAAGCGAGCGTTTGCAGTGGTCGTTCACATTTGACACCACGTAAATCTTCGATGGCTACCCGTGTAATGGGCTGTTTATACGCCACAATGGCCAACACTTCTAAAGAAGCCTGAGACAATGATTGCGCAGTTGGATTTTCTACTAATTTTTGAATCGTATCTGCTAATTGTGGTTTTGTAATTAACTGGTAAACACCTGCGATTTCCTTTATTGTAATTCCTCTAGTATCATCTTCGTCAAATGCTACACGCAGTGCCTCCATTGCGGGCGCAACTACTTCTTCTGCTTCACCAAGTAGCTGTGCTAATTGCTTAATTGTTAAGCCATCATCTCCTACAACAAATAATAAAGCTTCAATTCTACTCTGTAGGATTATTGTCTTCGTCATCATCCCATTCCTCCTTCTGTAATGTGACCGTTAGTTCTTCAAAATTACCATCTTGCTCTACAATGACAATTTGACGTTTCATCAGTTCAAGCAGTGACAGAAACGTTAAAATAAGTGTTGGTTTATCTTCATAAGGAAAAAGCTCGAAAAATGATGCACGTCCACCTGTTAAACGTAAAGAATTCACAACAGAACGCATTTGCTCCTTTACTGAGCGCTCCTGCCTCGTGACAGTTGTTTTCAATGGCTTCTTTAATTTTTTTCGGCGCATCAGCTTCTGGAAGGCGCCAAGCATATCATAAATATTGACGTTCATATCGAATAACGCCATCTGTTCATCAGGTGCTAATTCCGATAAATCTGAAGGTGGTCTTGTAAATACCTGTGCTCTATCTGTTTCAAGCTCTTGTAGATTACTTGCCGCTTCTTTATATTTTTTATACTCTATTAAACGTTGTACCAGTTCTTCACGAGGGTCAGGGCCATCGATTTCGATTTCCGCATCTTCTAGCTCTCCTTCATGTATTGGTAATAGCATTCGGCTCTTAATAGCCAAAAGTGTTGCCGCCATCACTAAATACTCACTCGCCTCATTTAATTCAAGCACCTGCATCGCATGGATATGATCAATATATTGTTGCGTAATTTCAGCCATTGGAATATCATAGATATCAATTTCCAATCTGTGAATTAAATGCAATAATAGATCCAGAGGACCTGAAAAGGCTTCTAACTTTACTTCATAAGACATTATTTTACCACCCTGATATTCAATGTTCTTTTAGTATAGTGGAAAGGAGTTCAAAATGCATCCACAGCACCATACTTTATTTATTGATTACTGTGCCTATTTCAATGGCAATGGGGATTTTTTTGAATGCCATGAAGTGCTTGAGGAATATTGGAAAGACATTGCGCCCGGCAATAAAAAGCATCCTCTTGTTGGCTATGTTCAACTAGCGACAGGATTATATCATTGGCGTCGTGGCAACGCAACTGGTGCTTTCAAAATCTTACATAAAGCACTCACTAATTTTCAAGTCAATAAAGGCCATGTGTTTTTTAACGAAATCGACTACACAAAACTACTATTACAATTAACCGAAACACTTAGCCATATTCAAATGGGCAAGTCCTTTCAAGCTTTTCAATTACCGCTGACACCTACTTTACAAAATTTAGTAACAGCTCGCATACAGCTTTTACCGGAAAGCAACCCTAACTATCTTCTTCATAAACATATGCTACGTGATCGCTCACATATTCTTGCTGAACGACAAGAAAGCAAACAAAGAAAAAGCAGACGTTAACTTTCGTCTGCTTTTTCTTCATTACATTGTATACATTTGCTAACAAATTCACGCGTTTCATCCGTTGCACGCAATTGTTCGTATTGGCCAAGTTCTGCCACTTCTTGTAGCATTTCCTTTGCTACGCCTTCTCCTCTGTAAGAAGGAACTACAGAAACGTGCTGAATTGTTGCTGTGTGATTGTCTGTTACAAGCCCGACGATACCAACGTATTCATCGTTCTTTTTCCATAAGTATAATACCCAATTATCATCATTTTCATAGGATTGGATTGTCTCTGTGAGCTTTTTTATGTCTTTTTCGTTAGGCATAAACGAGAGTAGCCCCATTGCTATTTTCTCGAAAGCTTTTTTATATCGAATTAACATATTTGTCTATTCCCTCTTTTTCTAGCTGTACATAATCTTTGACTATCCTACACGATTTGTACTATTACCGCAAGCCAATTTTCTGTCTTACGAACCAGGGCCGAGAATACCTTGCGACGCTAACACCCAATAGACAACGCCCCACAACAAAATAAATGTCGTCATAGATGCCAATAATACCCATTTGTTTTTTCTCAAATTTATTCACCCTTTTTTAACGTTAGCGGGAGATCATTTTGTACAATATCTTCGTAACTTTCACGTTTAATCGCTAATTGATGCTGTCCATTTTCTACAAATACCACTGCTGGACGTGTTACACGGTTGTAGTTGCTTGCCATCGAGTAGCCATATGCCCCTGTACAGAAGATTGCTAGTACATCACCAGAAGCTGCCTCTTGTAATTTTGCATCGATAATCAATTTATCGCCCGATTCACAAAGTTTTCCAGCTACAGTGTACGTTGCTTCTTTTGGTGCATTGGCTTTACTAGCGATGACTGCCTCGTATTTTGCATCATATAATGCAGGACGAATATTATCACTCATTCCGCCATCAACTGCAATGTAATTACGTACATCTGGTACTGTTTTTTGAGAACCGATAGTATAAAGTGATGTTCCTGCATCACCAACAAGTGAACGGCCTGGTTCAATCCAGATTTCTGGCATTGTTAGTCCAAGTACAGTTGCTTTATTTTTCACAACAGTAATCATGTCCTCTACATACACTTGTGGCTCAAGCGGTGCATCTTCTTCTGTATAGCGAATACCGAAGCCCCCACCTAAGTTTAACACAGTACACGTAAAACCGTGAGTCTTGTTCCAATCAGAAATCTTGTCGATTAGTTTTTCACCTGCTAAGCCAAAGCCAGCTGTATCGAAAATTTGAGAGCCAATATGGCAGTGTAAGCCTAAAAGCTGTAAGTATTCGTGTTTAAAAGTTTGCTCAAATGCTTGATCGGCTTGACCGTTGTTTAAGTCAAAGCCAAACTTAGAATCCGCTTGCCCTGTCGTAATAAAATCATGCGTATGTGCCTCAACTCCTGGTGTGACACGTAATAAAATACGCATTTTTTGTTGACGGCGCTCAGCAATTTCTTTTAAAAGTTGAATTTCATAGAAGTTATCTACAACAATACAGCCAATTTTTGAGTCAAAGGCTAGCTCCAATTCTGCAATGCTTTTATTATTACCATGGAAGTGAATACGCTCTGTTGGGAAACCTGCTTTTAATGCTGTAAATAGCTCCCCTCCAGAGACAACATCCAAGGATAGGTTTTCTTCTGCTGCTAATTGATACACCGCTACACATGCAAATGCTTTGGAAGCATACGCTACTTCAGCCTTTACCCCTAGCTTTTTAAATGTATCGATAAAGCCGCGTGCTCGCTTACGAATAAGCGCTGTATCGTACACAAATAATGGCGTACCATATTCTTTTGCAAGCTCTAATGTATCTACTTGTCCTATTGTTAAATGTCCGTCTTCAGAAATCGCTTGTGTTCCATATAAATGCATTTGCATCTCTCCCTTTTCACGTCTCCATTTTGTGACATTTGCGTACCTCGTGGTATGTCAGTCCTTACTCAAACATTTCCATCGAGACATTGTCTTATCTTAGCAGGTATTGGCATGTCACAAGATAAAAACACATAACCATTCACTAGCAAAGATAATTTTTGCAAAAATCACAAAATACTATATGTGAACTTTATCACATGAAAAAAGTGAGTGCAACGGCTCCTATGATCTTTTTCTCTGTTTGGAAGCGACTACATATGGTCTTAGTGCATCCGACGTCATAGGGAAGCGGATAATGACGCGAAGCATCGCAGTTGGGAAAAATGGAACGAGCGGCCATAAATATGGTGCTTGTAACGGACGTAATGAACATAAATAGGTAAATAATAAAAACAATCCAATAAATAATCCATCTTCTCCCCAAATACCTGTCATAATGAGCAAAACAAATCGGAAGAGCTTAATGGAAATACCTAGCTCGTAAGATGGAATAATAAACGTAAAGATGGCTCCTACCGCTGTATACAATACAACTTCGGATGAGAACACACCAACATCAATGGCGATCTGCCCAATGATTACCCCGGCTACTAAACCCATCGCAGTAGACAATGGTGTCGGGGTATGGATGGCGGCCATCCTTAGAAATTCAATCCCAATATCGGCGATTAGAATTTGCAGTAATATCGGAATATGTGATTTATCCTGACTACCTAAAAAAGATAGCGAATCAGGTAATAATGATTCATTCGTTACAAATAAATACCATAAAGGTAATAATAATAACCCCATAATTGTTCCGAAATAGCGCATAAAACGCACAAAGGTCCCGACAGTAGGTGCTTGTCTATATTCTTCAGCATGCTGCAATAAATGGAACATCGTAACGGGCACTAAAATAACGGAAGGTGAAGTATCCACCATAATCGCTACATGCCCCTCTAGTAAATGAGCAGCGACAATATCAGGACGTTCTGTATAGCGTACAAATGGAACTGGGTGAAACTTTTGCTTAAACAGCCATTCCTCTAGTGATTTATCGGCCATTGTCAAACCATCATGATTAATTTGACCAAGACGCTGTCGCAATTTATCGAGCATTTCCTCATTAGCAATATCCTTCATAAACGCAATTGCGACATCGGTTTGACCGAGCTTGGATATTTTATGTAGCTCGAAGCGTAAATTACTGTTGCGAATGCGTCGACGAACTAAAGCTGTATTTTGTGAAATCCCCTCTGTAAAGCCATCCCTAGAACCGCGAATTACTTTTTCATTATCCGGCTCTTCTGGTGAACGCCCTGGATAATTTCGAAGCTCCGCAATATAGCAGTATCCACTTTTCGTAATAAAGGTTACTTGCCCACTTAAAATAGCAAGCAAATAGGCTTTACGTTCCGTTTCTTCAGAACGACCATGAAAGTTGAAATGTGCTTCAAAATATTCTCGCTCATCATCAATATCAATGTCTTCTTCAGGTAACATATTGGATAGTAATTGCGTCAGGGCTTCCCCATCTACTAGTCCGCTAATATATGCACAAAGAACCGGCAAATCTTTGACAAATAAATGCTTAATACCTACGTCAAATGATTCGCCGTCTCCAAATTGCTCTTTAAGAAAATCTTCGGCTTCTTCTAAGCTGTTAAATAGTTTATTTGTCATGCTGTCACCATTTTCTTAGATGTCTTTTTCTACTCCGTGTTCAACCGTGGCACTCGTCGCCATCCAACTTTTCAACTGCGCTAAAATCTTTTTCTCTAAACGAGATACTTGTACTTGTGAAATGCCCAGACGAGTTGCGATTTCAGTTTGTGTACAATCTGAAAAATAGCGTAAATAAATAATGGATTGTTCCCTCGGATCAAGTCTTGTCAACACTTCTTTTAACGGAATATATTCAAAAGGTTGCTCTGATTTTTCATCCTTCATTTGATCCATTAATGTAATGGAATCCCCTTCACTTTCATACAATTGCTCATGTAAGGAAGCTGGATCCCTTAAAGCATCCGACGCTGTCACAATTTCCTCAGTCGTGACGCCAAGAACCTGCGCTAATTCTTGAATGGTCGGTGGATGCTCATTATTTTTAATAAATTCATCCGTCGCATGGCGGATTTTAAAGTTGAGCTCGCGAATTGAACGGCTCACCTTTACCATGCCGTCATCCCTTAAAAAGCGCTGTATTTCACCGATAATCATCGGGACAGCATATGTGGAAAATTTCACATCGTACGCTAAATCAAACTTATCTACAGATTTCATAAGGCCTATACAGCCTATTTGAAATAAATCTTCGAGCTCCACGCCCCTTGTTGTAAAGCGTTGGACGATAGACCACACAAGCCTCGTATTCCCCTCAATCATTCGTTTACGAGCTTCATGATCGCCCTGTTGTGAACGCGCAATTAAATCACGCATTTCCTCCTGTGACAAAAGCTTATCGGACGACTGTTCTATCGGCTTCACGATAGCAACCTCACATTACCGCCGTGCGAACCGAATAAAATTTTTTCGTAAACGTTACAGTTGTACCTTCCTGCCACTTGGACATGACAGTCAACTGATCTGAAAAGCTGTCCATAATGGTAAAGCCCATACCAGAACGTTCCATTGCACTTTTCGTCGTAAACAAAGGCTCCATCGCTTGACTGACATCCGCAATGCCTACCCCTTTATCCATCACAGACACCGTTACAATATCATCCTCACGCTTTGCGTGAACTGTAACGACCCCTTTTCCATCTTCTTCATAACCGTGAATAATGGCATTGGAAACAGCCTCTGAGACAACGGTTTTAAATTCTGATAGCTCATCAATTGTTGGATCTAATTGTGCAATAAAGCCCGTTATCGCCACACGTGCTAAGGCTTCGTTTTCGCTAATTGCTAAAAAAGTTAATGTCATTTCGTTATCCATTTACAATCCCCCTAACTCGATCAATCGCTTCTTCCTCTGTTGCATCCATCATCCACGGACCTAAGCCTGAAAATTGAAATACTTTTCGCATCGTCGGCGATGGATTTAATAAAATTGTTCGTCCAGCGACTGCTTCTAACTCACGCATTCGACCAAGCACTAGGCCTACACCTGAACTATCCATAAACGATAGTCGCTCAAAATTCCAAATGATGGTCGTTACAGCCCCCTGAAAAATTGCTGTAGAAATTTTAGCCCGAATTTGCTCTACTGCATGATGATCGAGCTCCCCAAATAAACGTATAACTACTGTCTCCCTTGTTACCATTTCTAATTGAAAATGCATGAACATCGCCTCCTCCTCGTGCAATTCCACATTCCATATAACAAATCCTTGCTGTTGACAGAACTAGTGCAAAGTCTCTTGAAATAGTGTCAAATCGACATTCTTATGGCTTTTAGGTTAAGTGCAGTATGGGATAAATCAAAAGGTTTTAAACGTCGTCTACATTTTTTGTCAGTGTGTCATTGTAGATAGCTAATTTATGTAGGTATTCAATACGAGGAGAACGAAAAAAAGTGTTAGATTGACTGCCATCAATCTAACACTTTTTCGCTGCGCCGTTGTTGTCCGCTTCGGCGGTGCTTTCCGCGGGCACACACGTAAGCCGCAACCGTCTCTGTCGCGTCTTACATTTTGTGCTCTACAGAGCACCGCCTCCGTATATACTAGCGTTTTCTGCTAATTTATACTTATGCCATTAAATAGGCTTGCTGTACTTTAGTGATTGTTTCTTCGTTAATTTCACTGTTTGAATACAGATAGGCAATAGTTTCATCCGCACTGACACGGTCACCTTTTTTGGCAACTAGCTGGATGCCTGCATCATAATCAAGCGAAGATTCCTTCGTTAAGCGACCAGCGCCAAGACTAACGCTTGCTTCACCAATCATTAATGCATTAATGGACGCAACAACACCCTCTGCCGCTGCTTTTACAGCCACCTTATGTGCTGTGTCATTTTGCACAATATCCGCTAAATCGCCGCCCTGTGCTACGATAAATTCCTCAAACTTCGCAGCTGCTGAGCCATCTTCCAACACTTTTTTGACAGCTGCTACCGCTGTTGTTTCATCTACTCCAGCCGCAATCTGATACATTAGAGAAGAAATAATAATGCACTCTTCTAATAAGTCTGCGTGCGTTTCTTCTAAGCGACCTTTTAGCAAGGCATACGCCTCTACTACCTCAAGTTTATTACCGATCATTTTCCCTAAAGGATTATCCATATCGCTAATATGAGCGACAACTTTACGGCCTAATTTTTCACCAATTGCTGTCATCGCTTCAGCCAATTTCTTCGCTTCTTCTTCCGTTTTCATAAAGGCACCAGAACCACATTTCACATCTAGCACAATACCATCTGCACCACTTGCAATTTTTTTACTCATAATCGATGCAGCAATTAACGGAATAGAGTCGACAGTACCTGTCACATCTCGCAATGCATAAAGTTTTTTGTCGGCAGGTACAAGATTGCCTGTCTGACCAGCAACCGCAATTTTATGTTTATTGACATTATCAATGAATTCTTGTGACGATAATTCTGTTTTAAAACCACGGATTGATTCTAATTTATCGATTGTGCCACCTGTAATACCTAAGCCTTTACCACTAAACTTCGCCACTGGAATATCTAGAGAAGCAATAATTGGTGTGACGATTAACGTGACTTTATCACCGACACCGCCTGTAGAATGTTTATCAATTTTAAAACCTTCGATTGAAGTTAAATCAATTACATCACCTGATTCAATCATTGCCTTCGTTAAATAAAACGTTTCTTCGTCAGTCATACCAAGTAAGCGAATAGCCATTAGCAATGCGCTCGCCTGATAATCCGGAATAGCACCTGTTGTATAGCCTTCAACAAAGTATTGAATTTCAGCTTGTGTCAGTTCTTTGCCTTGTTTTTTCTTTTCAAAAAGCTGCACCATATTCATAGACAATTCCTCCTTATTTTAAATCATTTAAGAAACTCTTACCGAATGGTGGTGCTTCTACTTTGAAGTTTTCAGCGACAGTTGCTGCAATATCTGCAAAAGTCTCACGAAGAGCAAGCTCGCTTCCACCTTTAAAACGTGGTGAATAGACAATTAGTGGCACGTATTCACGTGTATGGTCTGTGCCAGGGAATGTCGGATCATTACCATGGTCAGCCGTAATCATAAGTAAATCATCTTCTGACATTGCCTGTAAAATTTCAGGAAGACGCGCATCAAATTCTTGTAATGCGTTACCGTAGCCAAGTGGATCACGACGATGCCCAAAATTGGCATCAAAATCTACTAAATTTAAGAAGCTAATCCCATGGAAATCTTGTTTTGCGACTTTAGCGAATTGATCCATACCGTCCATATTATTTTTTGTACGAACTGCTTCAGTAACCCCTTCACCATTGAAAATATCAGAAATTTTACCAATGGCAATTACATCAAGACCAGCATCTTTCAAAGCATTCATCGTTGTACGTCCAAAAGGCTTTAACGCATAGTCATGACGATTTGGCGTGCGTGTAAAGTTACCTGGCGTCCCGATAAATGGACGTGCAATCACGCGTCCTACTAAATATTCTGGCTGTAATGTCAACTCACGGGCAATCTCACAAATTTTATAAAGTTCGTCCAGTGGAATGATTTCTTCATGCGCAGCAATTTGTAACACAGGATCAGCCGATGTGTAGACAATAATAGCCCCTGTCTCCATATGTTCTTGTCCAAAGTCTTCAATCACCTGTGTACCACTTGCAGGTTTATTACATAGTACTTTGCGTCCTGTACGTTGTTCAAGCTCGGCAATCAGTTCAGCAGGGAAACCTTCAGGGTATACTTTAAATGGTTTATCAATATTAAGACCCATTATTTCCCAATGCCCTGTCATTGTGTCTTTCCCGACAGATGCCTCTTGCATTTTACCGTAGTATGCTTGCGGTGTATTTGTTGCTTGCAGTCCTTGCAGTGGTTCGATATTCGCTAAGCCAAACGACTCCATCACGGGCATTGTAAGCCCATTCATTTTTTCAGCGATGTGACCTAAAGTATGTGCGCCTGCATCGCCGAATTTAGCTGCGTCTGGTGCTTCACCAATCCCAACTGAATCCATTACAACGACATGGATTTTTTTAAATGCTTTATTCATAATTATTGCCTCCTAATCTCACGATTCCATTTTACCAAAAACAAGCGAAAGGATAAAGGTCAGACATCCGACTAAGTAATTTATTTTCCTTAAACAAGAAACAAGCTCTATCTGTCGCTTATTTTTTATTAGGCACGCGGATGGTACTGCTTGTAGACTTCTGAAAGTCTCGTTTTACTAATATGCGTATAAATTTGAGTCGTGGAAATATCTGCATGCCCTAGCATCTCCTGCACTGCACGTAAGTCAGCTCCATTTTCCACCAAATGAGTAGCGAAAGAATGACGTAACGTATGTGGTGTAAGCTCATGTTGGATGCCCGCCTTTAATGCGTGCTCCTTCATTAATTTCCAACAACCTTGCCTTGTTAAACGTTTCCCTCGTTGATTAATAAAAAAGGCATCTGTTTTTGGGTATTTCCCCTGTAATGTACCTCGTGCACCATCTAAATAAACACTCAATGCAGAAAGGGCACTTTTACCAAGCGGAATAATGCGCTCCTTGCCTCCTTTTCCAAATACACGTACAAAGCCCATCGTTAGATGAATATCAGCCAAATCGAGTGCAATCAGCTCACTTATACGCATGCCAGAACCATATAAAAGCTCTAGCATTGCTACATCTCGAACACCTTGTGGCTTGCTGCGATTCGGTACTGCCAGCAATGCTTCGATTTCTTCAATCGATAGAATATTTGGAAGTTTTTGTTCAATCGTTGGCATTTCTAAATGCACTGTAGGATCTGTTTCTGTGCGCTTTTCTCGAAGTAAAAATTGGTGGAAGCTACGAATGGATGAGATATGACGTGCAACAGTACGGCTCGTCTTTCCTTGCATGCGCAGTTGCTCTAAATGGCGCAAAATTGTTGTGCGTTCAATAGTGCGAAAATCAGCCATTCCCTCAGCTTCTTGCAAAAAATGGACATAGTTTTCTAAGTCTCGGCGATAGGATGCTAATGTATTAACGGATAATTGCCGCTCTACCTGGATAAAATGGATATAATCCTCTATTGCATATTGAAATTCATTCATCACAACGCCCCCTCACTGTCAATTATTCTCTATTTTAGCACGCCTATAAAAAAAGTGCGAAAAGCCCACACTAGAGCTGAGTCGTAATTTGCTTAGGCTTTTCCTCCCTTTACTAGAATAATAGAGCATCACATCATGCATAAAAAAACAAAAAACTGCCTGATGCAATCTATATGCAAGATTTCATCAGACAGTTTCTCGTTATTGTTCTTCATTTGTGTCGTCGTTTTTATCATGACAACGCCAGCAAATACCGTGGAAAGTTAGTCGGTGATCTTTTATAATAAAGTTCCAACGTTTCTCAACAACGGCTTCCACATCTTCAAGTAAATCTTCTTGAATTTCATCTACAGCACCACACTCGATACAAACGAGATGATGATGGAAATGCGCAGCTCCCTCTTGGCGTAAATCGTAGCGTGATACGCCATCACCAAAGTTGATTTTGTCGACGATTTTAAGCTCTGTTAGTAATTCTAACGTTCTATAAACAGTAGCCAGACCTATTTCTGGTGCCTTATCTTTTACTAAAAGATAGACATCCTCTGCACTTAAGTGGTCCTCTTCATGCTCTAGCAAAACAGCAACTGTTGCTTCTCGCTGCGGCGTCAGCTTATAACTAGCACTATGCAACTGTTTTTTTATACGATCAATTCGGCTTTCCATGTGACGCCCCCCTAAACTTATTTCATTATACCAAAGGAGTAAATCCTATTACAAGATAGTGAATAGATTTCAAATAAGCTTTTAATGTTTTTAGCTGTTGCTTCATATGAACGTATTTTATGCATCATTTGAGTACATACGTTATAACGATAAACTCAGCAACTATTATGATGAAAAAAGCGATAAAATTCAACAAAATTGTCCGTCCATTCGTCTTTTTCCCGATTTTTCGCTTCGACCAAGCAGGTACTAGTAAATTACATAGGACTAGCAACAATATACAATAGATAAGCTGAAATGGAAACCACCAAATCGTATATAGCCAAAATGCTTCAAGTTTTTGTAGTAAAAATACAGAGCTAAAGCCAAAAAACGTTGCGCGTATTGCTACTGTAACACGTACTAACACTTTTAAGACACTATGTGTTGCAAGTAACAGTACAATACCGATTGAAGCGGCTACAGGTAACACTAAACGAACAATAGATTGCCTGTCCACATCTGCTAAACGAGGTTCTATAAACAAAATAAAAGGCTCTGCATTCGCCCCTCCAATAATATGAAAGCAGATGACGCCACAAACGAAGCTCACTGCAACAATTGATGCGTGATAAAATATAGAAACCGTACGAGACATAAGCATGCTCCTTTTCTATCAAGGTTTGTACAGCTTATGCTCGTCCGCTTCTATTATGCTAAACTTTATTTTTCTTGTTGCAATGCCAACCACAGCACAGCAAACGCTGTTTTCGCATCATAGATACGCCCATCAGCAACCATTGCTTGTGCCTCTTCCAACGAAACTTCTAGTAATTCGACAAATTCATCTTCGTCTAGTTCTGCACTATTTTCAATGTGATATAAATCTGTCGCCACAAATAGATGTATGATTTCATCCGCAAAACCTGGTGAAGTGGCAAAGGCTTGTAAATACTTGAATTGATGTGCACCATAGCCTGTCTCTTCTTCCAATTCACGACGTGCAGTATGAATTGGCTCCTCACCGCTTTCAAGTTTACCTGCTGGAATTTCTACAATGGAACGTTCGAGCGCTTTACGATATTGCTCCACCATTACGAGCTTGCCTTCGTTGGTAATGGCAATGATTGCTACCGCTCCAGGGTGTTTAATAATTTCACGCTTAGCAGACTTCCCGTTTGGTAATGTGACATCATCAACCTGTAAGTTCACGATTTTGCCCTTATAGATAGGTGTCGTCTGTGTCGTTATTTCTTCAAACTTTTTCATTGCCCATAACCTCGCTTGTTCTTCAGATATGTTCATTGTACCATTACAAGTAAAGAAATCGAAGGAGGGCATTCGCATGAAAAAAAGACAACTTGGCTCAAGTCATTTATTTATTTCAGAGATTAGTTTAGGAGGTATGTCTCTTTCGACAGATAAACATAAGGCAGCAGCCATACTTGATATGGCGTTAGATGCGGGCATTAACTACATTGATACGGCTGATTTATATGATTTAGGTGCCAATGAAGAAATTATCGGTACAGTTTTGGGTAAACGTCGACAAGACCTGATTATCGCAACGAAAGTGGGGAATCGTTGGACAGAAGGGGTGGACGGCTGGCAGTGGGATGCCTCCCCTACATATATTAAAGAAGCTGTTCATAAAAGCCTAAAAAGACTCGGTACAGATTACATTGATGTCTATCAACTACATGGTGGCACAATAGAGGATGACTGGGACGGTATTATCGACACATTTGACAACTTAAAAAAAGACGGTGTCATTCGAGAATACGGCATATCCTCAATTCGACCAAATGTACTGAAACGTTTTTTACCTGCTAGCTCGGCAAAAAGTGTCATGATGCAATATAGTGCGTTAGATCGTCGCCCAGAAGAATGGTTAGATTTTATAGCTAGTGAGGGGGCTTCGGTCGTAACACGCGGCACCATCGCAAAAGGATTATTAACAAATAATTGGAAAGAACGTTTGCAACAGGTCAATGGCTATCAAACATACACTGTAGATGAATTAACAACAACATTAACAAACTTAGCCAAACACTATGAAGATTTACATGCATTAGGGCTAGCCTTTAATTTGAAGGAACCCACTATAGCTTCAACGGTGATTGGTGCTAGTTCGCAGGAGCAACTCGCCCAATCACTAAATGCCTATGAAAAAATAAATGCAATCACTAATTTTGAAGTAGCGAACGCTCTGACTAAAGCAGACCAATACGTTGACCACCGATGAAAAAATGGTCCGTTTTACTTTTATTTTTAATCATTCTTGCAATATCCTCTAGCATGACTTATGAACAACAGTCGATTATCCCTGAACTAGAGGAACTATTAGCGCATAAGCCTTTTGAAAAACAACTGTCCGTTTTAAAAATCCCCTATTGGGATACAGTCGTATCTATAGAAGAGCGAGGCTACTTTAAATTTGTAGAATTTCTAATTCGAAAATTTACGCATTTTGTAGGATTTGGTTGTATTGCACTGGGGATTTATTTTGCGTTAAGTAAACGTCGATTCGCTGCGCGTATAGCCATTGTCATTACGGCTGTCATAGCCACGCTAGATGAATTTCGTCAAAGCTTTACACCTGGACGTACCATGAGCGGACAAGATGTCCTAGTAGATACAGCAGGCGCTATTGTATTTATTAGCATTGCCGTAGTCGTAAAGAAACTACGGTCGCTTAGAAAATAAAATTTTGTTTTTATCAACAATTTCCTAAGAGTTTGTGGCGATTCTATAGTGACGATTCAAAGCAGTCTAAATCAAAATCAACAAAAAAACAGTGAATCTCATTCCAAGAGATTCACTGTTTCTATCAAACTTAAAATTTCGAGCCTTTGTCACCGTATTCGTTCAATAATTCTTCGAACGTTTTGTTTTTCTCACGTTGCTTACGCTCAAAAGCTAACTGTGCTTGACGCTCTTCCTCTGCCGCTTGCTCTTTCGCTGACAAATCTTGTTTCGCTGCTTTTAACTTCGCTAACACATCGCCAGCAAGCTGATCTGCTAATGTAACAGCCTCCTGCTTTGGTAAACTAGCAGAAATACCAGCGTCAACACGTTGCTGTTGTTTTCGTTTTTTTCCCATTACTTTCACCTTCTTACTAACTTTAAGGGCGTTGAACAACTGTTGCTACGCCTTGTCCCCCACCGATGCATAATGTAGCAAGGCCTGTTTTTGCATCACGTTTTTCCATCTCATGTAACAGTGTCACTAAAATTCGTGCCCCACTTGCTCCAATTGGATGACCAAGGGCAATTGCTCCCCCATTTACATTTAGTTTATCATGATTAAAGCCTAGTTCGCGATCGACAGCAATCGATTGTGCTGCAAATGCTTCATTTGCTTCAATTAAATCTATATCTACTAGCGAAACATCCGCCTTCGCTAATGCTTTCTTCACCGCTGTGACCGGCCCAGTTCCCATAATCGATGGATCTACACCTGCGCTCGCATTGGCTGAAATAAGCGCCATTGGCTGAATACCTAACTCGATAGCCTTCGCTTTTGACATAACAACCACCGCTGCTGCTCCATCGTTAATACCTGAAGCGTTCGCTGCAGTTACAGAGCCGTCCTTTTTAAAGGCTGGACGCAGCTTTGCTAATGATTCCGCCGTAACCCCTGCACGTGGGAATTCATCTTGGTCAAAAATAATCGACTCGCCTTTACGTTGTGGGATTTCCACAGCAACGATTTCATTATTAAATTTCCCTGCTGCAATCGCCGCTTCTGCACGTTGCTGTGATCGCGCAGCAAAAGCATCTTGCTCCTCACGTGAAATTTCATACGCATCACATAAATTTTCGGCAGTAATCCCCATATGATAGTCATTAAATGCACACCATAAGCCATCATGAATCATCGTATCCACAACTTTTTGATCGCCCATGCGGAAGCCTTCACGTGCATTTTTTAATACATAAGGCGCTTGGCTCATATTTTCGAAACCGCCTGCCACGATGATATCTGCATCGCCAGCAATAATTGCTTGTGTTGCTAAATGCACTGCTTTTAAACCTGAGCCACATACTTTATTAATTGTTAAAGCTGGCACTGTGTTCGGAAGTCCTGCAGCAATCGATGCTTGTCGAGCTGGATTTTGTCCAAGACCTGCCGATAAAACATTCCCCATAATGACTTCATCAACTTGTTCACCTGCTACACCAGCACGTGCTAATGCTTCTTTAATAACGATACTTCCAAGAGTTGTTGCTGGTACATCTTTTAATGTTCCTCGGAATGAACCGATTGCCGTACGCACGGCACTAACAATCACTACCTCGTTTGTCATAACCATTCTCCCCTTTTCCCCGTTCAAAAATCCACACTGCATGCATATGCTACTAGCAGATATGTATATTTTAACAAATGTTTAGACGATTTTCGATAACAGAAATAATCGCAGTTTTTCAAAAGTTGTTGTAAAATGTTGTCGTGTTTTAAACAAACGTAGTTGGGAACATTACAAATAAGAAATGTGCATTGGCTTACGATCAGTTAAGTACAATGCCTAGACATGAAAAGAAATAGGGTGTGGAGGTGTAGAAGATGAAAAAGAAAGTGCTTTTATTTTCAGGTATTACAACGACGCTTGCTGCTGCAGCAACGGGGCTGTTCGGCTTTGCGCTTTCCAATAAATTAATGTACATTCAAAAAAAAGATCCCGAATTTATTCGTGAACGTGAGACAACTGCCAAACGCTTTGACGAAGCTTGGTACAATAAAAATTTTAAATGTGAATTAAATATTGACTCTCCCAATGGTTATTCCATTCACGGCATTATGTTTCAACCATTACAAACAAACAATACAATGATTATTTGTCACGGTGTTACAGAAAATAAAATTAACTCGGTCAAATATGCACGTCTTTTTGAACGGTTAGGATACAATTCTGTTATTTTTGACCATCGAAGACATGGCGATTCCGGTGGCAAAACGACTAGCTATGGCTATTATGAAAAAAATGATTTAGATGCTGTTGTAAAAACAGTGAAAGCGATGATTGGTGAAAATGCCTTGCTCGGCATCCATGGGGAGTCAATGGGTGCTGCAACCATGCTGTTGTACGCAGGAACGGTTGAAGATGGCGCTGATTTTTATATTGCAGATTGTGCCTTTTCGGACTTCTCAATGCTGCTTAAGCAAATCGCCAAGACCGAATTTAAATATGGCTCCATTATTCCGATTCGTTTCGCAGATTTCTTTATCCGGTTACGCGATGGCTATTCATTTAAGAGTGTAACGCCCTCTGAAGCTGTGACCCATATTGAAAAACCGATTCTCTTTATTCACAGTATTCCTGATACATTTATACCTGCTTCAATGTCACTCGATTTATACAATAAAAAAAATGGACCTAAGAAATTGAAGCTTTTTGAAAAAGGGGCGCATGCTCAATCCTTTAATGAAAATATGGCTGAATATGAAGATCTCATACATGACTTTTTAGAAAGTTTTATTTATGAAAAAATCAATCATGATGCTTCATCATCCAATGTGATTCCTTTTCACTTTCGATAAGTGAAAAAACCTTGCAAGCTTTGACAACTTGCAAGGTTTTTTATTATTCTGCAAAAACAATATGCCATTCGTCTCGCTTCGCTAAAAATTCTTTTGCCAGCGCCTGTGCGCCTTCAAGACTATGACTTGCAGCCCAGCCACATTGCACTTCGTTGCATGCTGGAACAGCCGTTGCCTTCGTTACATCTGTAAAAGTTTTTTCTAAAATCGTCAGCAATTCATCATAATCATTATGATTAATCAACGATACATAAAACCCTGTTTGACAACCCATTGGACTAAAGTCAACGATGTGATCTGAATAATTGCGGATAATATCTGCCGATAAATGCTCCAAAGAATGGAGTGCTGGCATTTCCATATGCTCTTTGTTAGGCTGTTTTAAGCGAATGTCGTACTTATAAACTTCATCGCCATTTTTCCCCACTTTCACACCCGCTAAACGAACATAAGGGGCTTTCACTTTCGTATGATCTAAATCAAAACTCTCGACATTTGTTTTTTCGCGTTCCATTGCTAACAGCTCCTTTTCTGACAATACTAACTATTATACCTAGTTTTCTATGAAATGTGTAAATTTTTGAAATAGAATGATAATTTAGGTGCGAATTTACTAAAAAAGAAGACAAAACGCCCATTTCGTTTTGTCTTCCCGCTGAAATTTATTTTTGCTGGTGTATTGCGGCTTCTACAATGGAAATTCAAAGTCTTGAACACGGCTCGGTATGTTTAAAAGCAATGTAATCACAATACTCATTGAGATTAGTATTAACACTGACTTCCATTGTAATTTAAAATCGTTCTTTTTCAGTAATAACATTTGATTAATAAAGTGAAAGAACGAAACAAACAGCAACACAACAACAAACTGTAAGAAAAAATTCATTGTTGTCACCATCCTTTACATGTACAGAGTTCTCGCTAATGTTTAAGTAATATTTTTATCGTCAGTTACTTGGTTTATGCAGCTACCAAGGCAAGTTGACGTTTCAAGCAGGCAAGTCACCAGTTTCTTCTATTTTCTTATTTTTCTATAAATCTCAAAAATCTGTTGTTCCATATATTTTCGTAAAAATCTATTGTCTCTCTTGCTGTCATAAAAGGATTATTTATCGTAGAAGTAGCATGACGAACCATCAAGTTTTCGTATCCTAAACCATGGGCAAATTTAATCGTTGCATCCATGCAGTATTCTGTTTGAGCGCCGCAAAATTCTATGCGTTGTACTGCTAATTGCTCTAAAATCGTTTGTAAGTTTGTTTTGTAAAAGGAATTGGCATGTTCTTTTCTGACCAAATAATCTTGTTCTTGTACATTTAGCTCGGCATGAATTGCCCAATTTCCCTCTTCAGGTACTAGTTCTTCGTCACAATGTTGAACAAAAATAATTGGTTTTTGGTGTTCTCGATATAGTGCAATTCGATTATTTACTTTAGTGAGTAAATTTTGTAAAGCAAATAAATGCTCTCCACTGAAACATACACCATTTTGTAAATCTATTACGATTAAAACATCTGCATTAGCCTTCATCATTTCCCCCTTCTTTCATAAACAACCAACCATTTTATGTTAGATTAACAATAATTATAAATTTAATAATGGAGGAATTCACTTAAAATAGATTAAATCTAGATTTATCAGCGACGAACTCTGCTAATTTAACTAAATCACTTCCTTTTTTAAAAAAACGAAAAAAGCAACCGGTTACCTAAACCAGTTGCTCCTTAAAAACTCCAATTATTTTTGGAATTTGTTCATTTGCGTCATCATTTGGCGTACTTGCTTTTCAGACGGCGTACGACCCATTTGTGCCATCATCATTCGAATCATTTGTTCGTTAATTGGTGGGTTCTCTTTTAAATATTTCATCATAGCTTGACGTGCAAAGTAGAAACCAAGTGCTGCACCAGCTGCTAATGCGATAATTACAATAATAATCCAGCCCCATGTAGGCATACAACCAACCTCCTCCACTACAATATACCGAGAAAAAAACTCTCCACGCTCCATTATACACCAAATACTAGCGTGTTACTATATATTATAGTGAAAAATCCTAGTGCATTGTATACTTCATCGGCTTTAGCCAACCACACTCATTATCTTGTTTATTAAAGGCAATAAAACGCTCACTCATCTTGGCTAGCATTTGAAATAAGTCCAAATCAAGCATGCGCGAGCCTTCGCAATAGACACAAATTTTACGATCTACTAGATAAATCGCCATTTTTCCTTTTATCGGATGTTCTAAAAATAAAGCATTACGCGCTCTTTCTAAATGTGCATATTTGGAGTCTAGCTGTGCTTCTAACATGATGGCAATGTCATCGAAGCGAACAGTTTCACATATATACGCGAGTTCTTTTAAGGATTTCTCATTGGCATCTTCACAGCCTTGCATCATCTCTAACAACTTACGCTCTCTGCCGAAAATAAACGTTAAATGCTCTTCTTTTATTTTATATATGGAATAGGTTCTCACCAGAAATCCCCCTTCGCTCAGTTTCTTTAACGTAAGTATAGCGGATTGTCTCTAGTTAATTTGTCAAACGAAGGAGGCAACCATCTTCTATTTTTGTCGAAAACCTTCTACTTTCAGCTTAAAAAATAACTGCTCCGCCTCAAGACCTAGAGGAAAATCCATTTCCAGTCCGTTTTAGATGTTCTCGTAAGCAGGTAACATAAAGGTACAAACGAAAGGAGCTAAAACATATGAAAAAATTTCTTTTATTAACTGGAGGTATTATTGCAGCATGTGTCGCACTTGCCTTAATCGGACCAATTACTGGCCTAGTATTTTCAGTTGCATTCGTTGCACTAGGCATGCACTTCTATATTGGTAGTAAATCGACATTTGCAAAAATTATTTGGTTTACAGTTGGTTTAATCGGAGTACTATCGGCTATCTCTAATATTCCAGCAATGATTGGTCTTGCAGCAATCGCCATTATTTATGTGATTTATAAAAAATGGAATGGCGAAAAAGTGAACATCCCAACAATTGAAGCGAAAGAAGAAGATCCGTTTACAAACTTTGAAAAAGAATGGTCAAACTTAACAAAATAAAAGGAGCGAACTAAAAATGAACTTATTACAACGTTTTAGATACACAATTGAGGCAGACTTACATCAATTATTTGATAAAAAGGAACAAAAAAATCCTATTGCGATGTTAAATCAATACATTCGCGAGGCTGAAAAACAAACTGAGCAAACGGGTACATTATTAGAGCGCCAGGGCAAACTAAAAGAAAAAATGGAACTGGAGCTTAAACAAAATGCTGATTTACTAGCAAAACGTGAAGCACAACTTCAATTAGCACTTGCGAGTGGCGAGCAAGATTTAATTGATTTTGCTTCCGACGAAGTAGCAGCCTATACAGCTCGTAACCATACATTACAGACAAGTATCGAAGTGAACACGCGTGAATATTTTGAACTTGAACGCAAATTTGAAACAATGAAGCACAAAATTAAAGATATGAAAGTTCGTCAATTACAGCTAATGGGCAAAGAAAATGTGACGCGCGCTCACCATCAAATGGACGGCATGATTGCAAACAACAATAAAACGAATTTCGAAGATTTAGAATCCTATATCGAAAAACTTGCCCACCGTATCGACAAAGATCATGAGGTAACAACTTTCGAAGCACGCCTAGCAGCGCTTGAAAAAAATTCAACTGAAGCTGTTTCACCACTACTCATTGAAAAGAAATAACATGTTATAATAGAAAGAAATGCGCCACTAAAAGCGGCGCATTATTTCTTGTTGTAAAATATTACATAGTAGAAAGAAAGGTGACCCTTTTGCAAAACTTCACAACTAATAAACTCACATTTTGGGTACTATGCTTCTTTTTACTCGTATTTGTAGAGCTTACCATTTTCAATAACGGCGGTGCTTTTTGTTTATTAATCGGTGCTGTCCTGCTCTATTTAAGCTTTTCAAAAAACAAGCGATTTTTAAAATGGACAGGAATTTTCTTTATTGCAATTGCTCTCTTTACGATGTGGAGTTTGCGACTATTTATCGTCATACTGCTCTTATACATGCTCTATCAATACTTACAACGAGAAAACGAACCGAAAATCGTCACATTGGAATTTGATAAGTTACCGGCAACTAAAAACGAACTATTCGGTACAATACCTGCGCCTGAAGATGCTTACAAATGGCAAGATGTACAAATTCAACGACTCGCTGGTGACATTACAATCGATACAACGCAAACAGTTTTACCTGCTGGCCCAAGTCTCGTTACGATTCGACAAGGCATTGGTAAAGTACAGATTTATGTCCCTTATGAAATTCCTTTTCGCTTACACTACACAACGCTATTCGGAGACTTTACATGTTTGCAAGGACATCCACAGCGGCTTCTGAATGAAAGTATCGTGTTCTCAGATGGCAACCCTGAGGATGCAAAACGTACCCTCGTCATTCACGTCGCTACATGGCTAGGAGATTTGGAGGTGCTACGTAAATGATTGCCTTTCTTTCTAGAGCTTTCTCTATATTTTTCATATTGATTGGCGCGGCATTCGGTCTCCTTTTTGCGATTTGGGGTGAACCAAATGAAAAAGTATGGGAACCTTTGTGGCAACAAGACTATGATAATATTCCATTAGGTGGCATAATTTTAATCAGTCTCTTTGCGCTTAGTTTCTTTATTGCAAGCTGGATTAGCATGACTGCACGCGCGCGTGAGGCGCAAGCAACTCGCTTTGTAAAAGAATTAATCGAGCCGGATTTTGTTCTACCTAAAAAACATGCACTACCGAAGCCACTGAAAAAAGCACTTGTTCAAACGAGCGAATTGATTGATACACAGCGGAAAAGCTTACAGCGCCTTTCCAATGAACGAGCAGAAGCCAATGATAAAGTGATTCAAGAGCGCATTATTGCCGAACGTCAACGACTTGCACGTGAGCTCCATGACTCGGTTTCACAACAATTATTTGCCGCTTCAATGTTACTTTCTGCCTTAACGGAAAGCGATGAAAATGCCAAAAGTTTAAAGCAAGTAGAAAAAATTGTACAGCAGGCCCAGCTAGAAATGCGCGCATTATTATTGCATTTACGCCCTGTTGCACTGCACAATAAAACCCTCGCCCAAGGCTTAGAGGAATTGATTATTGAACTACAACAAAAAGTATATTTTCATATAGAATATGAACTAGAAGAAATAGCTTTAACAAAGGCTGAGGAAGATCACCTGTTCCGTATTGCTCAAGAAGCATTATCCAATACATTGCGCCATTCTAAAGCAACAGAAGTTGAACTACTTCTTGTTGCCCGAGACAATCTTGCTATTTTACGCATTCAAGATAATGGTCTTGGCTTTGATGTAGAGGCTGATAAATCGTCTTCCTACGGTTTACAAAATATCGCTGAGCGAGCCGTGGAAATTGGTTGTAGGTATAAAATTGTTTCGGTACCTGGAGAAGGTACAATAGTGGAGGTAAAAGTTCCGCTACAGAAGGAGGTTGTTGAAGTTGATTCAAGTATTAATAGTGGATGACCACGAGATGGTACGAATTGGCGTATCTGCCTACCTGTCAGCACAGCCTGATATTACTGTTGTGGGGGAAGCTGAAAATGGCGTCGAAGCTGTTGAACGTGCGCTCGCCCTTCGTCCTGATATTATTTTAATGGACAATGTCATGCCTGTGATGACCGGAGCTGAAGCAACTGTTAAAATACTTGAAGCTTGGCCAGAAGCGAAAATTATGATGGTCACAAGCTTTTTAGATGACGATAAAGTGTATCCCGCTTTAGAGGCTGGTGCGATTAGCTATATATTAAAAACATCCAATGCTAAGCAAATTGCCGATGCCATTCGTAAAACAATGGGCGGAGAAACTGTTTTGGAGCCAGAAGTCACATCTAAAATGATGCACCGTATGCGCTATGGAACAAATACACCCCTTTATGAGCAATTAACTGAACGTGAAATGGAAGTTCTTTTGTTAATGGCAAAAGGCAAGGCAAACCAAGAAATTGCGGATGACTTATACATCGCCTTAAAAACAGTGAAAACCCACGTCAGCAATATTTTAGCCAAACTAGACGTTCAAGATCGAACACAAGCTGTCGTCTACGCCTTTCAAAATGGTTTAGCAAAGTAATTTTTATTAATGTCGCTAGGTTTGTGGCGATCGTAACATCGAAAAGATCAAAAAATACCGCAGCGCTCAATAGGAGCTTGCGGTTTCTTTTTAATTATTTGTTTGTTTTAATCTATCTAATAAATCAAATAAACTCCAATAACCTTTTATTAAATCCTCATTTGTATTTCCATTCAAAGCAACGCCAAAAGTAGTACCTTGATAATAACCGATAAAATAATCTTGAGCTTGATTTTCAAATGTATTTTCGTACGTGTGGTTAGGAATAATAAAAGCTGAAATAGCTTTGTCTGACTGAACAAATACAATAGGTATAGAGGAATTTAAATAAAATTGAGTATATTGTTCGTCGGAAGCTTCTTGTAAATAATCTTTCGTAATCATAATAGCATCAAAAGAATCTTCATTTTTTTTATGTAAATCTTGTAACATTATTTTTTTAAATTTTATATTGTTTTCTGTAATTAACGAAGGTATTTCCCCTACAATCCCAATTTCTATAACTTCATGTTTTTTGACGATATTTACTTCTTCATTTGAACATCCCACTAATAAAAATAAAAAAGCAAAAAAAGAAAAAAAGTATTTTTTAATCATTTAAGCTCACCTTTTACATTTTTTTATGCTTTATGATAAAATTTCTTTTAATAATATTATCATATTGAAAGGATTGAGGATAAGCGGGTAGTAAAAAGTTTGACGGAAATCGAAGTAGATTTGGATAACACAGAAGGATACGGCTTACCATGTACAAGTAGCCAGCTTTTTCATTGAAATAAACGGTAGTTGTCATCTACATATATTTTTAAAATAAAAAAAGGACTGTAGACAACCTCGAAAATTTCCGAGTTTGTCTACAGTCTGACCGTAACGCTTAATTAGAGCTTACGGTATTTTTTATGGAAGCCAAATCTTATAGTGCTTTAACTTTTGCTACAACGTTTTCTACAGTGAAACCGTATTTTTCCATAACTAACTCACCTGGAGCAGAAGCGCCGAACTTGTCGATTGCAAGAACGTCACCTTCAAAACCAGTATATTTGTGCCAACCGAATGATGCACCCATTTCGATTGCTAGACGTTTTGTAACAGCTTTTGGAAGAACCGATTCTTTATATGCTGCATCTTGTTTTTCAAAGCGATCCATTGAAGGCATTGATACGACTGCAACGTCCATACCTTCAGCTTTTAAAGCTTTTTGCGCTTCAATTGCAAGTGAAACTTCAGAACCTGTTGCAATTAAAATAGCATCTGCTACTTCTTTCGATGCAGGTGAAACAGTGTAAGCACCTTTTGCTACACCTTCACGAACTGTTTCGATTGACGCGTCAAGCACTGGTAAGTTTTGACGAGATAATACTAATACAGTTGGTGTTTTTTCTGATGATACTGCAAGCTCCCATGCTACTGCTGATTCGTTCGCATCTGCTGGACGAACAACAGAAAGGTTTGGCATTGCACGTAATGAAGCTAAATGCTCGATTGGTTCATGTGTTGGACCATCTTCCCCTACAGCGATTGAGTCATGTGTGAATACATATGTCACAGGAAGACCCATTAATGCAGAAAGACGTACAGCTGGACGTACATAATCAGAGAATACGAAGAATGTTCCGCCAAAGACGTTAACACCGCCGTGAAGAGCCATACCGTTCATTGCTGCGCCCATAGCGAATTCACGGACACCAAACCAAATATTGCGACCTGCATAGTCATCCGCTGAGAAGTCGCCTGCACCCTTCATCGTCGTTTTATTTGAGCCTGCAAGGTCAGCAGAACCACCGAAGAATGATGGTGTTTTCTTCGCAATCGCATTAATTGCATCGCCTGAAGATGAACGTGTTGCTACAGATTTACCTGCTTCATAAACTGGCAATTCTGCTGCGAAATCTTCTGGTAGCTTACCATTCATCGCATCTTCGAATTGAGCTGCTAATTCTGGGAACTCTGCTTTGTAAGCTTCAAATTTTGCATTCCAAGCTGCTTCCGGCTGTGCACCTTGTACTTCAGCTGCTGCATTGAATGTATCATATACTTCAGCAGGAATTTGGAATGGCTCATGTGCCCACTCATACGCTGCTTTAGTTAATACAACCTCATCAGTGCCTAGTGGCGCACCGTGAGAATCTGCTTTACCTGATTTGTTTGGAGAACCGAATCCGATGACAGTTTTCACTTCAATCAGCGTTGGCTTGCCAGTTGATTTTTTTGCTTCTTCGATTGCTTGGTTAACAGCTTCTGTATCTGTACCGTCAGCCACTTTTAAATAGTTCCAGCCATATGACTCAAAACGTTTTTGTACGTTTTCTGAGAATGATTTTTCTAAATCACCATCTAATGAAATATCATTTGAATCGTATAACACGATTAATTTTTCAAGTTTTAAATGTCCAGCTAATGAAATCGCTTCAGCCGCAACACCTTCCATTAAGTCGCCGTCGCCACAAAGCGCAAATGTATAGTGATCGACAATTTCATGTCCTGGTTTATTATAAGTCGCTGCTAAATGACGCTCTGCCATTGCCATACCAACTGTCATCGCAATCCCTTGTCCAAGTGGACCTGTTGTTGCCTCTACCCCAACCGTATGGCCGTATTCTGGATGTCCTGGAGTTAATGAATCCCATTGACGGAAGTTTTGAATTTCTTCCATTGGTAGGCCGTAACCGCCAAGGTGAAGTAGGCTATATAAAAGCATAGAGCCATGACCTGCTGAAAGTACGAAACGATCGCGGTTATACCATTTTGGATTTGCCGGATTATGGCGAAGTTGTTTTGTCCAAAGCGTATAAGCCATTGGCGCTGCCCCCATTGGTAAGCCTGGGTGACCTGAATTTGCTTTTTCAATTGCATCAATTGACAATGTTCGGATAGCATTAATCGCTAGTTGGTCCGCATGTTGAGTCATTATGTTGTGACATCCTTTCTCGTCCTATATATTGTTCTACTACAGTTTAGTCAACATTGTCCTAGAAAACAATGCTTTTGTTATACTATTTGAGATTTATGACATACTTTATCATCATTCTGTAACTTAGACATAGCAATGATAGAAATAACGACAAAATTACTGCCTATTTTGGAGGAAGGTTTAACAAATAAAAAAAGAAACCTTCTTCAGTGATGGCAAGGATTTTGCTAGAAATCTATAGTGAAATGTCCACGCGAAATGTGTTTGCTTACATCCTGCATGAAATGTGTCATATTAATTTAGAAATTTATTTTTTTTCGCTTGTTTTACCTTCTCAGGCGTTACGTCATTACCTTCTTGATCGACAACTTTAACATTTTCAATTGTATTGCGCATCGTTGCTCTAAATGTATCTAAATATTCTTTGCGAAGGGATGTACGCTCTTTCGCTTCTTCTTCCGTTAAACTGCCCGCTTTAGCTTTTGCTGCTAATTCATTGATTCGATTAATTTTTTCTTTGGATAACATCGTTACACACCTTTCAATACCTTGATGACTTCAGTATGCAAAGTATAGCATGCTTTCCCTTAAAATGCAGTTATACCAACCCTTAATCACACAGCTTAGCCACAATTTACATGACTTCCAAATGTTAGTAGTGTATAACTATTAATAAAGAACACATATTGGGGGAAATAAGGTGAACATTACAACACAGCGATTACATATCCGAAAATTTGAAATACAAGATTGGCAGGCTGTTGTTAACTATATGTCCGATCAAACCGTGATGCACTATATGCCAGAAGGCGTTTTAACTGCACAACAAGTGCAAAAATTTATATCAGATAATCGTGATGAAGCAAAGCATTTCGCCATTGTTTTACAGGAGCAGTCACAGGTTATCGGTCATCTCGTATTCCATCCTTACTTTGGCGAACATACATATGAAATTGGATGGGTGTTAAATCCTGCGTATTATCGTAAAGGCTATGCGTCGGAGGCAGCACAAGCACTATTAGATTACGGCTTCACGAAAATGAAGCTTCATCGAATCATCGCCACATGTCAGCCCGAAAATATCGCTTCTTATCGCGTTATGGAAAAAATCGGCATGCGTCGTGAAGGATTTTTCAAAAAATGTATACCACATGGTGACGATTGGTGGGATGAGTACTATTACGCTATTTTGCAGGAAGAATGGCAAAGTTGAGCTCTCTACTACACTTCAAGACTGTTAGTAGAATAAAAAAAGACTAGCAGTGCAAATTATTTGCCTGCTAATCTTTCTTGATGTTCTTGATAGCGCCTATGTACGGTTGCCTTACTAACTTCGAAGCCAAGACCTCTAAGTGTCATGGCTATTTCTTCAAAAGTAAAGCCACGATTTCGCAACTTCACAATTTCTTCTACCGGTACTTCCTTGCGCTCCTGACCATTTGGATTGCCACGATTGGACAAGTTATTTTCTGGACGATAGCCATTTTCTACTGCCCGACGCATACCGCGGCGAATTTTCGCATTATGAATTTTACGCTGATACTCCTCTACAATCGCTAATATTTCAAGCAACATCGTGTCCATCTCATTTAATTGGACAGGCCCCGCATCTCGCATCGAAAAAACATCTGTATCTGTTTTTTGCAATAAATGGAGTACAGCCATTCGCGCATTCCCACGCCCTAAACGTGTTTCATCTTGCACAAATAATGCTTGAATTTCTTTTTCTTTAATAAAATCGAGCATCTCCAGTAAACCTTCGCGTTCCACATCATAACCACTATGTTTGTCCTGAAAAACCTGTATCACTTCATAGTTTTGTTCCTTGGCATAACGCAGCAATTCTTCTTGTTGTCGTTCTAATGAAGAACTTTGGGTCTCTTTTTCCGTACTAACCCGGCAGTACAGTACAGCCGTTCGTTTTTTATTCATCATTTTCCACTTCTCGCAATTTCAATAGAATTGGTGGGCATCTTATTGTCACCCACTACGGGTATAACGAGTGATTTCCCTGCAACAATATTAACGCTATGTAATTCGTTCTCGGCTTTCACAAGGTTAATCCAGTCATCCGTACCCATTTTACCACGGTATTGTTCGGCTAACGACCATAAGCTATCACCATGCTCTATATGAATTTCAGTGTAGGTAATGTCTCCAGGATCAGTTATAAAAAGATAGCCTGCAAATAAGAAAATTACGCCCAATAAAATTGAAATATGTGTATTTTTTTTAAACCAATTCATGCATCATATCCCCTTTTTAGAATGTTTGTTCGGAATGTATGTTCTTATAATAAAGCGAACAAACGTTTTTGTCAAACACTTTTCGAACCTATGTTTGCATAAGTGTTCGCATTCTGCTATACTATCTAGTAAGAAGAATGATATGAAAAAAAGAGGTGAGCAATCATGAAAAAAGTTTCGAAAAGACAAGAAGACATACTAGCGTTTATCAAAGAAGAAGTACGCGCAAAGGGCTATCCACCATCTGTACGTGAGATTGGTGAAGCAGTTGGACTTGCATCAAGCTCAACAGTTCATGGACATTTAGCTCGTTTAGAGCAAAAAGGCTTTATTCGACGAGATCCTACTAAACCGCGTGCAATTGAAATTTTAGAGCCTGAGGATTCGATTCAAAAGCAAAGTGTTATCCATGTACCACTTGTAGGGAAGGTTACTGCTGGATCTCCAATTACAGCGATTGAAAATATCGATGAATATTTCCCTTTACCGGATATTTACGGGACAAGCGAAGATCAGTTATTTATGCTAGAAATCATGGGTGAATCGATGATTGAGGCAGGAATTTTTGACGGGGACTTAGTCATCGTCAAGCAAAAGGCAACAGCCGATAACGGTGATATCGTCGTAGCCATGACCGAAGAAGATGAAGCAACTGTCAAACGCTTCTTTAAAGAAAAAAATCATTTTCGCTTACA
The DNA here is from genome assembly GCF_002982115.1 of Lysinibacillus sphaericus. Lineage (GTDB taxonomy): Bacteria > Bacillota > Bacilli > Bacillales_A > Planococcaceae > Lysinibacillus > Lysinibacillus sphaericus. The sequence goes on from NZ_CP019980.1 coordinate 3,375,783, forward strand.
GCCAGAGAACGCTACAATGGAACCGATTATTGTAGACCAAGTTTCGATTTTAGGACAAGTTGTCGGCTTATATCGCCGTGTACATTAATGCATTCTTATACTAATTTTGCGAAAAAATAATGTTCGATTAGGAAAGCCACGAAATGTTGATGGGATAACATTCGTGGCTTTTGCATGTGTGCTCAAACTTACATTTAGGAGCGTTTGATGGCATATATCATTAAGTTCATCAACGTGATAACGATTGTTTAATGTTCTTATGTAGAAAGATGATTCTTTCTATTTCTTGAAAACCATTTTTTTTATAAAATTCTTCGGCAGGTATCCCTCTATCTGTCAGCAGTACAATGTTATTTATTTTGTTATTATCGAGTTCTTTAATTAAATGATTTAACAGCGCTCTTCCAATTCCCTTATTCTGCTGTTGTTGTTTTACGTACATTTCATTAATAAAGAATTCATCTCCGCTCCACCAAACTCTATTGACTCCTAAAATACAGCCTAAAATCTCGTCATTTTCTATTGCTAAAACTCCTAAGAATCCAGGTGTCTGATAAAAATCTAATAAATATTTTTTAGCTTGCGAAAATGTCCATTTATCATTCCAAGGCGCATCATTAAATACTTCAATAAATGTTTCGGTACATTTACTTAAATCCTCTTCCACTAATAATTTATATTCCATTACAACCACCCCTTTATTTAACATATAAATGCAATTATAACATTTATTATTAATCCTTTGTTTCACTGTAATTACCTGAAGAAACTCTGCGTAGCTGCCTTTTGCCTTGAAGTAATTATCAATTTGCATAGTTAGTATTTCTCTTAAACTATACCTCCAATTATGACAATAAAAATACAGCCTTTTCTATGTGAAAGACTGTATTTAAAGGCTAAACTATTAAATTTTCGTTTGGTTTCTTAGCTGTCATCCCTATGCTTCTCTTTTATATAGCATGCTCGCTTTAACGAAAGCTGAAAAAAGTTTTTGTGCAGCAATATCTCCTACAATTGCCTGTTCTTCTGGGTGCCACTGAACTGCTAGACAAAACGGAAACTCTTCATGGACCACCGCTTCGACTAGACCATCACTAGATTTTGCTGCAACGACTAGCTTCTCTGCTAAAACATTTACTGCTTGATGATGAAAGGAATTAACAGCAATTTTTTCTTCTTCAATAATTGTTTTTAACAATGTATGAGGTGTTATGTGAACATAATGCGTTGCGACGCCACGAGCTGCTTGTTGTGCATGTTTTAACAGTTTACTACTATGATATTCACTATCAACATCTTGGTATAATGTTCCACCTAATGCAACATTGAGCATTTGAATACCACGGCAAATACCGAATATCGGCATTTTCCTTGTAAAGGCTGCATTAAGTAAGGCCAGTTCCACCTTGTCTCTCTCCGGGTGTATCTTTCCTAGCCTTGGTAAAGGTTCAGCACCAAATTCAAATGGATGAACATCGTGCCCACCCGATAAAAGTAAACCATCCGTTAACGATAGAATTTGTGCCGCATCTTCCTCTACCCCCAGCGGAATAATAAATGGGATCCCTCCAGCCTCAATAATGCTTTCGCTATAGGCTACATTTAATCTCGATGATAAATCATCTTCCGCAAACGCCGTTATACCTATAATTGGTTTCATCTATCTCCCTCCTTACCATAATCCTACATACCACTGTATTATGACATTTCCATAGAAATACACTATGACCGCTGCTAGTGCGATGGCAGGGCCAAATGGAATCGCTGTTTTTCTACCTTGCTGGCGCACTTGCAGCACAATCATTCCAGCAACCATTCCAATAACGGCTGCTATAAATAATGTCAATAGTGTGTGGATTGTACCTAATACAAGGCCGAGTAAAAAGAATAATTTTATGTCGCCACCACCAATTCCACCACGCGACACAACTGCGATACTATATACTACGCCAAAGCCAACGACAGCACCTACAATACTATCCCACCAAGGCGTCAAAGGCGCTAGCATACGCCCAATCACTAATAATGGCAAAAAGCACAATAGCACTTTATCTGGTATAAGCATATAGGTAATATCCGATACAACCACAATCACCAATAATGAAATCAATAATAATGCCACGATAAATTGTTCACTAAATCCATATTGCCAATATGAAAAGGCAAATAATATCCCGGTCAGCAGCTCGATGAATGGATAAATCCATGCAGTTTTTTGCCCGCAGCTACGACATTTGCCTCCTAAAAATATATAGGACAATACAGGTATTAAATCTATTGCCGTCAATTGCCTCTGACAGGTCGTACAGTGCGATGGTGGTTGGATTATCGACTCCTTCATCGGCACACGTAAACCTACCACATTAAAAAACGAACCAAATACAAGTCCAAATACGAATACAAGTATTGTATAAGCCATTTCCATTTTTCTTACCCCCTAAACTAACATAGTGCTTATACTTGTTGTCCTTTATAATAAGGTTGTGACCTCGACGGTCGTGGTAATAGTAGACTCTACATTCTGCTAATGTTTCTAGTTTGATTTCATTATTGGTGAATGATAATTATAAAATTCTACAGCCGCTATGCGTGTTCCTGTCACCACTTTATTGACAATAATACTTTCAAAGAGCACGTATTTGAGTGGCTTTTTTACGCCAAAACAAATTTACCGTAAAATAAAAGACCATTTACTAGTCACACTAGTAAACAGTCTTTATTTTTATTTCCTCAACAATCGGCCCGACAGTAGCATGCCGATGCCACCAATTGAGATGAAAAGTATTGCGCGTATTAATAAATCGAGTGCGGATAAGTCGAAGAATATCAGCTTTATAAAGGCGATGGCTAATATGATAAAGCCGGAAAGTCGCAGTATTCGTAAGTGCCGCACTGCGCCAAGCCAAAGTGATAGGCTTGCCGTGAGAAAGAGCGTAATTGTTGTTAGTGCAATGCTAAGCTTCCAATCTAGTAAGTCGTTATAAGCGAGTTGTGACACAAGACCACATACTGCTAGCATCGCACTTACTACACCTATACTAACAATGGCATCTAAAAATTTCGGCATATAGTCTTGATAGATTCGATAAATACGTCCCTTCATGAGCAAATCCAGGATGATAGCCTTAATCGTAGCAATGAAGGTTAACCGTGTCATAATATTGAGCCATTCAATCCCCTGTATATTAGAAGGAATAACGTTTAACATAAATGTAAATAACAAGAATAACACAGTCAGCACTGGCGTTAATGCCCGCCCTTTAAATGTTACTGGTAGAAACAGTGACACTACAAACAACAATACAATGCTGATACTCATTAGATGTGGGGTATTACTAGCACTTACAATATAAACACTATCCAGCTTGCCTATATAGGCGATAAAGTAACTAGCTGTAATAACTGCTATTATATCAAGCACATATAAATCTTTCATCCATTTCTCAAAGGCATTTAATGTTTCTTTACGACGTAATGCATACATATAAATAACGAAGAGATATACCCCTGGCATCAATAAAGCGATATGTTCTATACTAAAAAATGGGGTTGGCTCGTGTATGATAAAGCTCATCATAAGTGCAATGACAAACCCTATTGAACTGACAACCTTCATCATACTTGCTCGTAGTCGTAAGCTCATCATAACGCCTGCAAATAGTATGAATGGAAGAAGTAAATCATCCACTTTTTCTGGTATATTCATAATCAACAGCGTATTACAAAGTGTAATAAATGCGAGTGTTACGGCACTATCAAATGCCTCCTGCCATTTTTGCTTATAGCCATAACCCGCTATAACTATAAATAACATACATAAACCGAACAGTAGGAGCTCTTTATAATCAAGTGGACTACTTATCAAGTTCATCATTAGTAAACTAAAGATCCCTAAACTAAATTGCAGTCCAACATAAATATGCTTCCACTTCGATTCAACATTATACAAGCGACACCAACTCGTGTAGAAAATAGCGAGTGTCATGAACAAACCTAAGGCAAACATTCCTTGATTATCATTATTCATAAAGGCGACAATACTAATTGCCAAAATTGAGAAAAAAGTAGCGACATAAAGCGCAATTTTTTGTTTATGTTGAAGAATAACAAATTGCAACATTGTAAATAAGACAATGACAAAGAATAATATAATGTATGCGCTAAAATCCATGTATTCTAGTAAATAAGGTAATAACAATGAGGTAAAACTGACAAATAAAGTAAGTACCTCATTTTTCTTTAGATAGCTGATTGCTATGCCATAGCCAATGAATAGGATGGCAATAAACAATGCTAATGTTAAGCCCAATACATCGTATAGCATAGCACCAGCAGCAGTAGTTAAAATACCTACGATAAATGCCCCCCCATATAAGGAAATGGTTACGGCTGATGACCCTAGCTTTTTACGTTCTGCTACATATGCTATGGTTGCTAATGCGATGGATAATAAATAAGCGAGGATGATTTTTACCTCGTTTGATAAGTAGCCATAATCACTAACTAGTTTTAGCCCCCATAACACACCCAATACTAAAATAACCATAAATACTTTCGGAAGCGCCCACATAATTTGCTCTTCGATTGAACGCCCTTGTTGTACATTTGTTTTTGCTGTTGGTATTGGTGAAGTTGGTGGTGTTGGCTTAGCTTTTGCGATTGGTAAGGCAGATTGGCCAGTGATGGATTTGTTGATGTTTTGTATCGTAGTCTTTTCTTGTGACTGTTGGTGCTTTAACTCATCCATTTCCCGCCGTAACGCTACCATCTCTTTTTCTAGCTTAGCAATTCGCTGCTCCATTTCTAGCGACAATTCATCATCCCCCTTAGCGATTAGAATTTTCTTACATTATACCACATTCACTTTTATTGTAAAATTACACTTTTTATACATATCATAAATTTTATCGAGGTTTTCGATACATTAAGGCACGTTCACTATCACTGGTACCGCTCGTAGTCGGATCGACAACAACCCCCATTAAAACAAGAATCGATAATACTGTATTTAAAATGGACGTTAGTTGCTCACTCATTGCACTTGTTAAATCATAACCAAACAAGGCGCCCACTTGTTGAGCGAGTAGTAACAGCATGGAAAATAAAGCTAATAAAAACGGCTTATGCATGAATCGAATCTTCCAGTTAATTCTCATAAATGCTCACCTCCCCCCTCCTCACCACAGTATATGCACCACGTCACTTGACACATATGCAAAAATATAGCTTTAGCAAGGAATAAATAAATGCTTCCTCCTAAATTATCGTTACACTTTCTATCAATACTAGGCGCTAATGAATCAATGATTTACATGGGTTAATCGGGGATTTACATCGACTTATCAGCGCTTACAACCTTTTCTATGAACTAAAAGTTACAACTTCACATACTATAGAAAGGAACGATTTGATAAAGGGGATGTCAAATGTCTTGTAGGGAAAGACCCGATGTGTGGGACGAAGATGGAAGAGATATTGAGCGTTGGGAAAATGACGGTGGTCGAAGTAATTTTACTAGATACTTCTAAGCGGCTATATAACGGTTTCCAAAAAATCTGTAAAAAAGCAGGCTGTCCTCTAAATAACTAGGACAGCCCGCTGAACATTACCATATATCAAGATGGTCAAAAGAAACAATGGAAATCGGTTCTTTCGATAACTGCTTGGAACACAAGGCAACGATATGACAATCATCTAAATCAAACAATTGAAAGCTATACTTTTGTGACAGTTGGTTGCTTTCATACAGTTGTATTGTTTCGGGTTGAATGCAAAACGAAAAAGAATCAAGTGGAATAGTCAATCCTTTTCCCTCAGCCTTTACATAACTTTCTTTCAATGTCCAAAGTTTATAAAAATACTGTATTTGTTTGTCTTTTGGTTGACTTAAAATATCTTGATACTCACTGCTTGTAAAATAGGCTTTTGCAATGTCCATCTCTATCATTGCTACTTGTTCTATATCTATTCCAATAGGCGTATCACTTACTGCACATACAACCCAGTCACCTGAATGCGCCAAATTAAAATGAATATGGTCGAAATTTTGAAGATTAGGCTTACCATATTCATTGATAGTGAAATGAATATGGTCATTTGTCATGCCAAAGTCCCTCTTCAAAGAATGACGCAGAAGAACTTCTGCCAATATAGAGCGCTTTTTATCTTCATCAAAGTGAAATTTACTTACTTTTTCTTTTCTTTCAGCAGATATCCTTAGCTCAAATTGTTGGAAAATATCTTGATACGCTTTTTCTGTTATTTTTATTGCATATTTATATATCATTATTGTGCTCCATATAAATTTTAATACTGCTAGTCTTTGGATTTCACTTTATAGTATAATTTTGCAACAAGAAATACAAAAGCGTAAATTACTTGGCCATTCTCTCTTCATCCTTGTTGCTATAAGTATCGGTACTTTCCACTATCCATTTCATAATGCTTTCTTCTCTTTCCTTAATATTGTCAACCTTCGCATCAAATTTATTCATTTTCTTAGAAGCGACAATTTTTCCATCTACCATAAATAGAACTCTTTCAGTTTTTGCAGCAACTTTTGCATCATGTGTTACCAGCATAACTGTTGTTCCTTTTTTATTGATTTCTGTTAAAAGTGACATAATCTCTGTCGCAGATTTAGAATCTAATGCGCCTGTCGGTTCATCTCCAAATATAATATCTGGATCATTAATTAATGCCCTACATATCGCGACCCTTTGTAACTGGCCCCCTGAAGCTTGATTAATATTATTATTTTCAAGCGCTGCAATTCCAGTCATCTCTAGTAATTTTTTTGCTCTTTTATACACTTTAGTTTTATCTGCATCTTTGGATACAAGCGCAGGGAACATAACATTATCAATTAACGAGAGGTTTTTTAAAAGATTTATATTTTGGAATATAAAACCCATATTATTTAAGCGGATCTTCGCTAGATTTTCTTCTTTTAGTTTGCCAATCTCATTCCCTTTAAAAAGTACATCGCCAGAAGAAATTCGGTCCATACCACTTACATTATATAAAAGTGTTGATTTTCCACTGCCTGATGGGCCCATTACGGCTACAAATTCGCCCTCTTTAATTTCTAGATTTACATCTTTTAAAATATGCAGTTCATTATTTTTTCCTAATTCTACTATTTTGTTAATTCTTGTCGCCTCTAAAATATTATTCATATCTATTCCTCCATTGCATCGTCTTTCTACTTCTTAACCCTTTAAAATAACAGATAAATCATCTTTTACAGTTACTTTACAGCACACAGATATCGTAATACCAACTACTACAATTAATGCTAAAGGACATAGTAGCCAAGTCTGCCATGCAACGTTTACTAACTCTATTTTCGCAGCGCCCATAGAAGACATCCCCATACTTACAAGATACTCTCCTAAGTAATTTGAAACTAGTACACCTAAGAAGATTCCTACTATTAGTACTAGTAGTGTTCCTGCCATATATTGTTGTTTAATATGATTGGCTGTTAGACCCATACTTCGCATAATAGCGATTTGAGACATATCTTTTGATAATAACATTCTCAGGAATAGGGCTGTAATTAAAACAATAATGATTAATGAAATGGCAATTCCACCGATAACAACCGTACTCATTTGGCTAATAATATTGCCAAGCGTTTGCTGAGTATATTCTTTAATATCATTGACCTGTGCAGAGGCATATTGACTTTGATAATATTCCATTTTTTCTGGAATATTGACATCTTTAGCCACATCCATGTTCACTATATACCAAAGAATCGCATTTTCGTTTAGTTCAAGACTTGTTGTTGCCTTTGCCGTTTTCCCGCCATTTGTAATATCTTGATAGATACCACTTACTGTCATCTTCTTTTCTGCTCCAGCAACCTTTACAATTACCGTATCTCCGACTTTTTTATCCAAGCCATCTTTAGAGGCATTCGCATAAGATAGAGCAATTTCTCCATCCTCTTTCGGCGCATTTCCCTCCAAATAACTTAGTGGAAATACTGAAAAATCACCGGTTTCAATATTTATATAATCCCATGCACCTTCTGTATTTTTAACTTGAAACGAGCCTGTAATATAAGCTGCGTATTTTTCAATATCTGGATCATTTGCTAACTCTTCTTGCAATTTTTTATAATCTTCTGTAATCGTATCTGTTTTTCGAAGGTCAATCCTCATATCAGATTTCCCTACACCCATATAAGTAGAGAATTCCGGTGAATTCATCGTATTATATACACTTATTGGAAGTATGATAATAAATGTACAGATAACAAATATAACGATAAGTAATCTATATAATTTGAAACGCTTAAATACATCCCTAATCCCCATATAAATATTGGTACTGAAAAATTTATTTTTTAGCAGGGAGAAGCTGTATTTCTTATTCTTACCGCGTTGCATAATATCTGAACGTAGTGCTTCTACAGCAGAAATCTTATCAATTCGTTTTAGCACTTTCTTGAAGTACAACGTAATGATGAAATAAACAAATAATGGCGCTATAAGAGAAAGTACATATTTCAAGTTACCTGATAAATCAGAAGATATGTAAAGTCTCATATTCCCCGTAAACAGATTAACAACTACAAAGGACAGTAAATATCCAACAATACCTGCAACTACAGATATAGCTCTATACTTATTAAGATATACCTTTTTAATATCTTTCTTAGAGATTCCGATCGCTTTCATTACACCGATTTCTCTTAAATCCTCATCAATCGTTGCTAAGAATGTCAGTCTAATACAAAGCGATGCAATAATAATAAGCAAAATACTAATCAGTATAATAACCATTGCTACAATCGTATCTGACATTGCATTAAAGATTAAGAATATTTTTCCGCCAACTGTAGGTCCATTTGCTGGAAGACCTGCATCAATATATGCTGTCTGAACAGCTTGAGCATCGCCAGTCTCATGTAGTTTGAATTGAATTAAATATTCGCGTTCGCCTACTTGATTGACCAACATTTCATTATAATCAGATTGATTGATAACAAAACGTTTTGACGAAGTAAGTGAAGAATTCATCTCATAATCTCGGGCATAATCTGAAATGGTAAAGTCCTTTTCATAATCGCCTCTTTTTACCGTAATCGTTTCGCCAACTTTTAAGTCATATTGCTGCATAAAATAAATAGGAACAGCTACAGTCCCTTCTTTTACGTCCAACTTATTGTTGTTTAGATCCAATATATAGTCAAAACTTTTATTTTGAACAACAAATGATATGTCCTGTACAGTACCTGCCATTGTATTGTTGTTTCCGAAATGTATATTATTTCCATCTAAAGTGAGAAGAACCATCGTTTCCTGCATAGCAATATGTTCACGTTGTTCTTCTGTAAATTTATCAATATCTCGCTGATTATAATCTCCTGCATGCATCTGCGTGATATCGGCTGGGTGTGCTCTTTCTTGCAGTTCTGACATTGACTGCGTTAAATTTGCAATGATATTTGTTGCACTAGCTCCTAAGATTACTGCCATCGTTATAAAAATAAATATTGTTGCCGTAACAATTTTCTTTCTGTAGCAATCATTCTTTACCATCTTCAGAAACAAAGCTATTCCTCCTTCATCTAACTACACGACTTTACTATTTATTAAATTTTTATTATTAAATTGACTGCTCAGTTGGTATTAGCTCAGTATCTTTTTGTTTTTCCATTTCTCGAATACCTTTAGATTTTGAAACAAATAATGCCGTAATTATTAGTCCTACTCCAGAAAGAATGATTAAAAAACCAATTCCCCTTGTTTCACCAGTACCTATAATTTTTCCAACAGAATTTGCTAGAACGCCTCCTTCAACTAACGCTGGGTTAAATACGTAATCGGCCAGAACACCTGCAATAACGTAAGCAACGACGAAACCTATTTGTGATATTAAAGAAATCAGTCCCCATGCTCTACCTTGCTTCTCATTGTCTATCGATTTTCGTATTAAAACATCAATACATGTCGTTGCAAATGGTAATGAAGCAAAGAATAAAAATCCGGAAATAATAATAACTGGGATACTTGTTGTGGCGCCGAATCCTGCCATCGTTATACCTGATACAATGAAACTAACGACCATTACTTTTACAAAATTTCTTTTGATAATTCCTGTACCGATTAAAATACTGGATACCATCATACCGCATGCTACAACTGTCTGAAGTATTCCGGTTGTTTTCTCACTCGCAAATGATAAAATCATAGGTTTTGATAGTACTTGAATAATTCCCATATAGAACATTAAAACGGAAACCAGTACTATAAGAAGCATAACCCCTTTTGATTCAACAATAATTTGCCAGCCTTCTTTTAAATCTTTGAAAAAGTCTAAATCTTTTTTCTCCAAAGGCTTTACCGAAAGCGATTTTCTTACAAAAAGAATTGTTGAAACTGTTACAGCAAGTGTCAAAATATCAATGATGATAATTAATTCCATACTGTAAAATGCTAAAATTAGACCACCAATAATTGGTGAAATCAAAAATTTAGAAGAGGAAGCAATCCCCACCATACCACTTGCCTTTGCATATTCATCCTCTGATAGTAAATCCGTTAGTGTTGCTTTATACGCTGGATCTAATAATGATGCGAAGGCTGAACTAAATCCTACACAAAGACAGATTTGCCATACTTGAATATTTCCTGTATTCATTAGCACTAATAACAAAACGAGTCCCAACCCTGAGACACAATCACCAATAATCATAAGGAGTCTTCTGTCAAATCGATCTGCAAGAACTCCTGCAGCCGGACTGAATAAGATCATGGGAAGTAGCGCTGCCATTTCAACCATAGCAACATCCAATGCGGATTTCGTAAGTTGCCAAACGTATACGCCAAGACCGAAGGCAGTCATACCAGTACCGATATTAGATATCAGCTCCCCCATCCAGATGACCAAGAACTTTTTAAATCCTGCATCTGTCTTTACGTCATTCATAATTCGAATCCTCCTTCGTTTAAAAATTTACTCCAATATTATTTTACAATTTTATCCGTTAAATAACACATATATATTTGAATTTTTTTTATTTTTTTCCATAATCTAATACCTTTTTATATGTAAAAACAGCTTCAAATATCGGTTTCTCATTTTCAAGTATTATTGTTATGCAAGCAGTCCTCTTTTTATTTCCGTAAAACACGCTCTTTCCGTCTGCGACACTCTGTTTATAAAAGTTGCACCATTCAATTCCCAGATCTAAGAATCCTTAGACCTGGGAAGAACAGTAACTACCTCACTTTAATTTCTAAGTTAAGAAACTGATTGATGAACGTGACAACTTCCTTTTCCATATTATGAATAAACATATGCTCTGCATTTTCAATAGAAGTTACATTTAAATCTTGAACAAGATAATCATCCCACATGATCGCTGAACGAATATTCTCTGATTTATCATTTTCTCCCCATAACAAATGTGTTTCGATATCAATTTTTTTGTATGGAGCTTTTGCTGAGGATTCTAAAATGCCATAATCAGCGCGAAATATTGGAAGCATAATATTCATTAACTCTTTGTCTTTTAATACAGCCTCTGGCATACCACCATAAACCTGTATTTGCTTTATCAAGTCCTCATTACTCAACTTGCTATACTGTTTATTTGCAAAACTGGATGGTGCAACAGATGCAGATAATATTAATGTTTTTGGAAGAATTTTTTCTTGATTTTGAAACATTCTTTCTAACAAAAAATATGAAACTACGCCACCCATACTATGCCCCAAAAATACGCTTTCTGGGCGAATAATCTTTGATATCTCCTGATAATATAGCGAAATCAGTTCATGAATATCACTAATTAATTCGAGTTGAGAACCAAAATGTCCAGGAGGATTCGCCACCCATATTTCAACATCCTCCGGCATTGCACGCACAATTTCATTGAATGAGTTGACATAGCCCCCTAGATAAGGAAAACAAATTAACTGCCCCTTACTACCTTCTTTGGATTTGAAAAATGTTTTTAGCTCCATCATGATATTTCTCCTATTTTTCAACTAAAAATTATGCTCCAATCCCAACATAATCGGGTAACACTTGAAGCTTTTGTTCAATATTTCTCTTCTTCGTAATGAAATGCATAATAACAACAGACACTGCAAAAAATGCAATCTGTAATAATTGAACTTGTGCATTAAAATAATATAACTCTAGTCTCGCACCTGATGAAATGAGCCAGAATAATAAAACGTAAAACAGTAGATTTCCGTTTGTCGCATTAAACATATAACTAATAAATATAAGGAATAACATTAATTGAATAACGTACAATGGAAAAATAGCTGCCAATTCAAATGATGTAATTACATAACCTGGTAATACATAGATGCCGAATATAAGACCTGTTATTACACCCGCTTTTATATTACTGTTATATTTTTTCTGAAGATACGGCATTAAAAATCCGATCCAGCCAAGTACTCCACCAAGAATTCCTGCTTCTTCAAACAGATTTTTAACTACTTCTATGACCATTTGCTTAAAAGTTAATGTCATCTCTGGTACATCAAAACCAACAGCAATGGAACCGTAATGAATACTACCTACATAAATAAGAAACAAACCGATTATGATTGGAAACCATATCAAATCTTTTTTTCTAGGAATAAACTTAGAAAATAGATTTTTTATCGCCTCAAAGCCGCCCATTAACCAATAAACAAATAAACCTGCAATGGATGGCGAATACAAAGCAATCATAACAATTGGGTTCGTAAAGGACGTTTCACCAAAAAGTTTTGTAAAAAAATCATTGAAAATCATAGATGCTGATGCAAGCCCCCAACATAAGCCAAATGTAATAATTAAATAAATCGTTAAATATTTATTTTTCATTGTGATACCCTCCCTTGTTCGCTTCTTTTTTCTACAATAGTTCTAAATTTTTTCTCATCAATTCCAATAACATCTTCAATTTCAATGTAAAGGTGGTCACTATCATAATTTAATGTTACAGACATACGGGCAAGGCTGTTTTCAGTATTGTTATGACTAAATGCTTGTTTCTCCTCCGCTTTAACAAATCCTTGGAAATTATAGAGGATGAAATTACAGTACTGTTTATCATTGAAATAGTATTTTCTAAGGAGTTGATTTAATTTTGGATAGTCCTTACTAAATCGTTCTTCCCCAAGTAATGCGAGATAATTGATGGAATGATCTTTACAAAGTTGAATGGCCGTTTCAACCGATGTTCTATTTCCTTTTTCACTAATAATCGGTACAATATCTAAAAACTCGCCTACGCTATTATAAAAATCCTTCCCCTGATAACTTCTTGCATACTCCAGCACTGCAAAGGGAATGACTTCTGTATTTGTGTAATCTCTTAAAATATCAGATACAAAATCGAATGCATACCACCAAATATCTAAATGCTTTTTATCTGATAAAGGAATGATAATTTCTATATTATTTCGCAAGGCTGTATTACGCTTTGGTTGTGCCATTACCTTACGGTTATTTTCACTCCACTTCACCAAATTAAATTTTTCAATTAGCTCCTTCTCACTAATCCCTAATGGCCCTTCGTTTAGCACATCAACATACTCTTTAAAACTTCGAATAGTATTTTCCATGCTCGTTGTACCTTTTAACCCCTGTTCAATCTGAGTTTTGATAATCTCGGCACTCATACCATCGAATATCAAATGATCGGCACCCCAGATAATGAGATGTCTCGTATCACTTTCTTTTAGTACACACATTCGCCATAGTAGTTCATTATTTGAGTAGGTTCTTAAAAGTATTTCTTCACTAAGCTTATTGATGATAGTTGTTTTTACACTCTCGGTATACATAGATATATCTACATATGTAAGATAATTACTCATAATGGTTTCTAATTTGAGTACTTCATGTTCACACCATTTCTTTTCGCCATCGGTTTCTACCAATGAACAACGCAGCAACTGATTGTTACTTATTACGTCTGCAATAGTATTCTTTATTCTATTTTTCGAAATTATTCCATCGAAATGGTTTGTAAACCCACTATAGTTCGACCCCTTTGACATATGACCTTTCTGAATTGGGGAAAGAGAAAACGCCATTCTCGTATCAGATGCAGTAATAATGTCAGAGAGACCTTCAATACGTGCAATAACATTCTTTACGAGACTAGTAATTTGTTTCGCATTTAATTCTATATCTTTGCTTGTCCTTATTTTATCAATCATAGGCGGCGATACTTCCGCAAGCGGTTCTATGGATGCAGCAATTTTTTCTGCTGTCTGGTACTGGAAAATTTCATTAATTTTGAGGTCCACACCTTTGTTAGACAATGCCTTCACTAAAGCAATGGCTTTAATTGATTGACCACCGAAATGAAAGAAGTTGTCTTTCAATCCAAATTCCTTAACATCCAGTATCATCTGCATTGTTTTCAGAACCGTTTTTTCTAAAGTTGTTCTTGGCTCATCCTGCACCATCACTTTTTGAGAATATTGTTCTGCGTTTACAAGCGCTTTTCGATCAACTTTTCCGCTAAAGTTGAGAGGAAATTCTTTTAAGACCACAAATTTAGATGGAATCATATATTCAGGTAATCTATTATTTAAATGATTGCGCACATACTCTCCATCATATTTTTCTATATGATGATTTTCATTCACCGTATAGTAAGCCGTCATATATAGCGTGTCTAGATGATCCCTTTCGGCAGTAACAATGACATTTTTTATTCCATCGATATTTTTTATATGTCGCTCAACTTCACCAAGCTCGACTCTGAATCCTCTTAGTTTTATCTGAAAATCTTTGCGACCTAAAAATACAAGTTGGCCTCTGCTGTTCCACATCACTTTATCACCGGTACAGTACACTCTTTTACCGCCTACTGCATCAAGGGTAATAAATTTTTCATTTGTAAGGTCTTCTCTATTTAGATACCCTACTCCTACCCCATCTCCACCTAAACATAATTCACCTGCAACGTTCATCGGTACCAGCTGTTTCTTTTCGTCCACAACATAAACTGTTGTATTCGATATTGGAATACCAATAGGAATAATGGAAACATCCTCTATATCATCTATCGGGTAATATGTTGCAAATACTGCCGATTCGCTTGGACCATAGGCATTAATAAGCTTCCCCTTGCCAATTTGATTTACTGTTTGTTGCGCATGTGTGAGCGAAATCTGCTCTCCCGCTACAATGATTTTACGTACATTCTTCAAAAATTCGACTTTTCCGTCAACTAACATATGGAATAAAGCGGTTGAAATACAAAAAACACTAATTTCTTTCTTCTCTATAAATTCCGCTAGCAAAGGAATATCAAGGGAGGTCTCTCTTGGAATAATGACAAGATTGGCACCATTCAGTAAAGCGCCATAAATATCAAATACAGAACAGTCAAATACATAATTAGATATCTGCATAATTCGGTCATTTTCGTTAATATCGATATAGTTCGTATTCTTCACGACACGCACGACATTTTTATGCTTAATTAATGTTCCTTTCGGTTTTCCTGTAGAACCGGACGTATAGATAACATAAATCAGATCATCACTATTGAAATATTGAGATGTATAGGTGGATTCTATGCCCATATCGTGTTCTCGATTGAGTGTATTTTCATCTTTATCGATTAGGAATTTTTCAATATTTACACTTATTTTTTCTTCCAAAGAATAATCTGTAACGATTACTTTGCTGTGACAATCCTCTAGAATATAATCAATTCTCTCTTGAGGAAATTTAGGATCAATCGGCACATAGACAGCGCCAAGTTTCATAATGCCCAACATACTGACAATTTGCATATAACCGCGGTCTAAAAGTATGGCCACCTTATCTTGGTATCCAACATTTCTATCTTTAAGTTTTTCAGCTAACTGATTTGCCATATTATTTAACTGTTTGTAAGAAATTTTATCTTCCAACCATTCAATAGCAATAGCATTTGGCGTATCTCTAGCATAGTCTTCAAAAATAGTTAACACTGTTTTATGTGCTGGATAATCCGTAGTCGTTTGATTTACTGTTTCAATAAGCCAGTTCCGCTCTTCCACAGTCATCATATCAATATCTTTAAGCTTTACGTTTACATCCTTAAGCATTTGCGAAATGATATAAATAAGTCGCTCGCCCATGACACGAATCGTATCTTCTTTATACAATGCTTTTGAATAGTCAATATCCATATAAAATTGCTGATTCTTTTCTTCTAATGTAAAACTAATATCAAATTTCACATTAATTTCGTTATTTTCATATGGTGTTAAGGAAAGTCCTTCAATATTGACCTCATCCGTACCAATATTTATATAATTAAACAAAATATCAAATAACGGATTTCTAGATACACTCTTTGGTATACCAAGTTCCTCCACTAGCAATTCAAACTGACAATCTTGATTATCATAAGATTTGACTAGCTTATTTTTTGTATACTGAAGAAATTCTTCTAGTGGTATATCTTCATCGAGCTCACTTTTAATAGCCAAAGTATTAACAAACATACCGACAATCGATTCTAATTTTGCATGGTTTCTGCCTGAAATAACTGTACCAATGACAATATCTTTTTGGTTTGTATATTTCCAGAGCATGATATTAAGGGCTGCCATAATAAACATGTATGGTGTGATTCCATGCTTCTTAGTGAAAGCAAGAATTCCTTGATTTATATCACGTTCAAAAGAATAGTGAATTTTACCGCCTTCATAGCTTATAAACTCTGGTCTGTCATAATCGGTATACAAATCTAGTACTGGAACACCTTCTTTAAATTCATTTTTCCAATAGTCCAGTTGCTTTTGCACTTTTCCGCTGTTGTAAAAATCGTTTTGCCATTTAGCAAAATCTTTATATTGAATCTCTAAATCTGGAAGCTCCTCACCCTGATACATACAGCCGATTTCTTTTAGCAGGATATCTAAAGAACTCTGGTCCGAAATAATATGATGCATATCCAGAACCATGACATGTTCTTCCTCATTTAAGCTAATAAAAGTTACGCGCAATAATGGTGCTTTTTCAAGGTTAAATGGCTTTAAATTTGCTGTTATTGCTTCTTCTAACCGCTCTTTTTCAGACGTTTGAAACTTTACTTTGAAATCGACATTGTCTTCAATAATTTGAACTATTTCACCATCGACCATGTCGAACCGAGTTTTGAATGCCTCATGTCTTTCGACCACTTTAGAAAAGCATTGTTGGATTTTAGTATGCTCTAATCTTCCTTTGACATGATAGACGGCTGCAAAATTATACGGGATTGCATCCTCCACCAATTCGTTCATTATGTACATTCTCTTTTGTGCAGAGGATGCTTCATAATATTTCTGAACGCCCAGCTTTTCAATTACATCTACTGATTTTTGATCTAAATGCGCATCTATATATTGTTCCATTTTGCCAAATGTTGAATGAATAAATACGTCAGACACTGGAAACTCAATTTTTAATGTTTCCTTGATTTTCGAAGAAAGCATAATTGCATTCAGTGAATCTCCACCCATTTCAAAGAAATCACTCGTTTTCTGAATATCTGTTACACCAATTACTTCTTCCCAAAGCTTCCTTAATACAACAGCAGGGTCGAGTTGCTCCATTTCAACTTTTTCTATAGTAGAATGTATTGAATTATTACTTGGTAAAGGATTTATGGAATTCACTACGTCACTATCATATTCTTTTTTATCGAAGACATATGTTGGTAGTGCAACTCTTTTTAACGAAGAAGTAGTAGCAGCACTGATCATATCCCAATCAATTTTCAGCCCTCTACACCATAGGTCCCCGATAAGGCGGTAAACATTATTGATAAAGCTATCACTCGAATTTTCTATCAGATTCAAGACATTTTCAGCTTCAACATTTGTCATACATCGTTTTGTAATCGAATTTTCTAAATCACTACTGCCAAGTTTTATGACAAGTGCATCTTCAATATGTTGTTTAGCTTTTATACCAGGCTTTTTTATTAACGGAATCTGTTTTTTTCTTAAATCATATTTTTCATAAATGGCTTCATACGTAGCAAGTTGTCCATATGTTTGAATTATGCTAATTGCATCCCTCAAGGTCACTGCACCTGCGCAAACCATAGATACAAGTTCAGCAATCCCTTCCCCAACTAATGCGGATGGTTGAACGCCAAGCTCCCTTAGCATCTGGACACATGCATATCCACCTAGCAATGCTCTATAACACTTGACCTCATTATCATCATTTTCAATGTTTCTTACTTTTTCTGCAGTTTGCTGTGGTAACATTTTTAATAGCTGCTCTACTGTACGTTCATAACCTTTTAATAGGGGATAGAGACCTTCTACCGTCCCGCTTTTTCTCCATAAAATATTAACATCTTGTACACCAGGTAATATCAATACAAGGTTTCGTTTCCTTTTCCCATTGTTACTGCAGACATGGAAAGTACTACTTTCCATGTCTTTTCTGCTCGTAACAAACACTTTTCTATGTTCTAATGCTCTTCTCCCTTTTTGAAGGGTCCAGGAGGCATCTGCTAAATCAATATGATGGAGTTCCTTTAAATAACTCATCACTTGCGCAGAGGTATTATTCAAAGCCTCCCAACTCTTTGCAGAGAAAGGTAAAATGTATGAAATATTGTCTCTTTGCATGTTGTTCCATACCTCCTTACTTTGGCGCTTCTTCTAAAACAATATGTGCATTCGTTCCACCGATGCCAAAAGAGCTGACTGCTGCTTTTAGTTTCCCATGAGTTGTTTCTAGCTTCTTCGCCTCAGTATTGAAATAAAATGGACTGTTGTTTAGATCTAGTTTTTCATTAGGCTGATTAAAATTAATCAATGGTGGTACTACTTTTTTATCAAGCACTAAAACTGTTTTTATAAATCCTGCCACTCCTGCTGCTGCATCAAGATGACCGATGTTTGCTTTTACCGCTCCAATAGCACAGTAATTTTTTTTATTCGTTCCCCACGCCTGTTTTAAAGCTTCTATTTCAATTGGATCTCCTAAAGAAGTTCCCGTGCCATGTGCTTCTACAAAACTAATCTCCTCTGGTTTAATACCAGCGTTGCCTAATGCAGATTTAATGACATCTGTTTGGCCTTTAATACTTGGTGCCGTATAGCCAATCTTGTCAATACCATCATTGTTAACTGCAGAGCCTTTAATGACTGCATATATATGATCGTTGTCTTTTAAAGCTTTTTTCAAAGGTTTTAACAATACGACGCCGCATCCGTTCCCAGAAACCGTACCTGATGAATCATCAGAGAAAGGTCGACAATGGCCTTCTTTTGAAAAGATCATACCTTCATGCCATAGATAGCCTTCTTTTCGAGGATAGGAAATACTTACTCCACCTGCGATTGCCATATCCGCCTCTCCATTTAGAACAATCTGTGCTGCTTGATGGATTGCAACAAGAGACGTAGAACATGCCGTCTGAATGTTCATATTAGGACCTTTTAAATTCAACTTGTAGGCAATTCTAGTTGTCAGAAAATCCTTCTCATTGTATGTGATTGCTTCGAATGCATCGATGATATCATTCTGGTTGTTCCCAAACTTTGACATCCATAACAGATTGGAACCACTTCCAGCGTACATAGCAATTTTTCCGTCATAGTCGAATGAATTGTATCCCGCATTTTCCAATAGTTCATACGTACATTGATGCAATAAACGTATTTGAGGGTCCATCATGCTCGCTTCTTTATCCGAATAGTCAAATAGTTTTGCGTCAAAATATTCTACATCCTTTAAGAAGCCTTTTGCCCTTACATAATTCTCTTTCTCAAATACTTCTTTAGGAATGCCACTTTGTAAAAGATCGTCATCATTAAAGAAATGAATACTCTCCTTGCCATTGACAATATTCTGCCAGAATGAATGAATGTTTTCTGCGTCTGGGAATCGACATGCCATACCGATTACAGCTACATCATCATTACGAATTCCCTCGGTATTCACCGCTTCAGTTGAATCCTCGAAGGCTTCATCAAATCCGTCGTCATCAAAATAATCTTGATCAAATGATGGTTCCTCGGCAGTCGTCTCGTTTTGGCTACCATTCTTACCACTTTCCTGTGATAATTCTTGAACTAAACCATCTATGGTCGGATATTCAAAAAGCTTCATTACTGGAATCGTTAGCCCTAACTCACTATTAATCTTGTTATTGACCATCATTAATGTTAATGAAGTCCCTCCTACATCAAAGAAGTTATCATAGACACCAATATGGTCTTTTTGTAAAATCTCTTTCCAAATTTTCAGTATTTCACTTTCAAGTACTGATTTTGGTGGCATATTAACCTCAAGTACTTTCTTTTCCTCTAAGGTTGCTAATGCATTTTTGTTAATCTTTCCATTTGGAAGAACAGGCATGTTATCTAATTGCATATATTCAGTAGGTACCATATAATTTGGCAATTTTGACTGTAACCAGTTCTTTAGCCATAGTGAATCTTTTCTTGCTGCACTAGGCGCATCATCCTTTAGGCAATAATATAATGTCAAATTTTTGTTATAATCTGCATCTTCATTTGCCTTTACTACAACTATGTTGACATTTGAATGTTCTAAAGCAGCTTTTTCAATTTCACCAAGCTCAATTCGATACCCTCTGATTTTAATCTGATTATCTAATCTACCAGAAATTTCGATTTCACCATTAGCATGCATTCTCCCTCTATCACCCGTTTTGTAAACTTTAATACCAGGTAAATCTTCTACTAAAGTGAACTTTTTATCTGTTTCTAGCTTATCGTTGTAATAGCCCCTTGCAAGGCCTTCTCCTGCAATACATATTTCTCCATAAACACCATACGGTTGTAACTGTTGTTCTTCATTCAAAATAAAAATTTGTGTATTGGCAATTGGCTTACCGATACTTATATAATCTGAATGTGTAAGATCTTTTGTAGTTGACCATATAGTAGTTTCAGATGGTCCATACATGTTATAGATACTTGCTAGAGATTTTGACCTTATATCTTGAAGTAGTTGAATTGGGAAATTCTCTCCACCACTTAAAATACATGTCAACTGTGATAATGCCGGTGCAAACGCAGGATTATCGACAAATGTTTTAATTCTTGATACCGTACTTAAAATATGCGTAACCCCATATTTTATAATTTTTTGTGCAGCTAAAGTTGAATCTAGCTGTTCGATTTCATCTGCCATGTATATAGAATGACCTGTGCACATTGGTACAATGGATTCAAATGCAAAAATGTCAAATGATAATGTCGTTAAGCAAATGACTCTATCCTCTTCATTTCTAAAAATCCTTCTATTGACAATATCGTATATAAAATTAATGACAGAGGCATGATTGACCATAACGCCTTTTGGTTTTCCTGTTGATCCAGAAGTAAATATCGTATAGGCTAGTGAATTTACGGTGCAGGTAACTTCAGGATTTTTAATATTCTGTCCGTTTGCTTCTAATGCCCTACAGTCTATAGAGACACCGTTATAATCGACTGTTCCTACATGATCTCTATCTACTAACAATGCCTTTGGTTTGCTTAATTGCATCATATGGTCAATTCGCTCTTTTGGATAATTATGATCAATCGGAACATAGGCAGCCCCTGCTTTTAAAATGCCAAGCATACCAGCTAACATATTTTCATTCCTTGTTGTCATAAGTCCAACTAAATCTTCGTGTGCGACATGTAAGGATAGTAACTTGTGGGCAATTATATTGGCTTTTTTATTCAATTCTCGGTATGTCCAGACTGTACCATCTGAAGTAATCAATGCTGTTTTATCTGGATGTTTATCGACATTTCTTTCAAACATTTTGTGAAGTGTTACTTGTTCTGCTATATCAAGCTTGGTCTCTTCTAATTGTTTTAAGATGTTGTCTTTATCTATAGAAGAAACTACAGTCATTTTGCCAATTAGCGTTTCGCTATCCTTTAAGATACTTTCAAGAATTGTCTTGTAATTACTTTGCATTCTCTCCATCGTATCCTCGTTAAATAAATCAGTTGAAAAGTCAATAAAACAGTCAATTTCTTTATTCTTGCTCTGTTGTTGACATGTTAGAACTAAATCATAAGCAGAAGTTTGCGTATCAAATTGGAATGGACTAATTTTTATGCCATCAATATTCAAATCGTGAGTCTCCATGTTTTGGAAATCAAAACAAACATCAAACAGTGCGTTGCGGTTAAGTGTCCGCTTAATATCCAGTTGCTCAATCAAATCATCGAATTGATATTCTTGATTTTTTAATGCTTGAATGGTATTTTCTTTCACTTCATGGAAGAAATCGATAAACTTTTTCTTTGCCATTGGCTTGTTTCTTATCGCAAGCATATTAACAAACATACCCATGATATCCTTGACTTCATCTGTTGTACGTCCTGCTACTGGTGAACCAATCACGATGTCTTCCTGTCCAGAATATCTTTGAAGCAATACATACCAAGCACTTAGTAACGTCATATACATCGTGGCACTATTTTTTTGTGCAAACTTTTCCAATCTCTCCGCCATTTCACTTTCAATAGAAAAATGAACTCTTTTTCCTGCGAAAGTTTTGATTGCAGGTCTTTCCTTATCAATCGGAAGCTCCAATACAGGAATCCCATCTTTAAACATCTCAGTCCAATATTTTTTAGATTCTTGTATTTTTTCAGATGCTAGATACTGATTTTGCCATTCTGCAAAATCTTTATAGTGCACAGTTAATGGTGGCAACGAAGAAACATATAAATCATTAAAATCTTTTGTTAAAATTTCAACAGATGTTCCGTCTGCAATAATATGGTGTACATCGAATAGTAGTATGGATTTTACATCTGAAACTGTCACTAATTTCAGTCTACATAAAGGCGCTTTCGATAAATCAAAAGGTCTTATGAAGTCGTCAATTAAATCTTTTATTTGATCATCATTGTCTATCAATTGTTCTGTAAAAGTTAATTCCATATCTACATGGTCTTCAATCAGCTGGACAACTTTATTATCTTTAATGTCAAAGGATGTTCTTAATATTTCATGTCGCATCAATAGTTTTTCAGCAACTTGTCGCACCTTTTCCTCACTTAGTTTTCCTTCTATTATTGTGGCTGAAGGAAGATTATAGGCGGTACTTGTTTTATCCAGCAAATGCAAACTATACATACGCTTTTGCGCTGAAGAAGTATTATAATAAGCAGCTTTTTTTAATGGGACTATTTTATTTTTATTTACAGAATGTCCATTCAAACTAGCGATATAGGCATTCATTTTCTTTGGTGTCGTATGTTTAAATATTTCAGTAACAGCTATTTTTATACCTGTTTTACTCTCTATCACATTAGAAAGGCTTACCGCTTTTAATGAATCTCCGCCTAATTCAAAGAAATCCTGATTTTCTGTGATATTTTCAAATCCTAGTACGGATTTATAAGATTCAATAATGCATTCCTCTAAAGAATCCTTGCTTTCAATTGTTGCCGTAACTTGCTCTGAAGCTTCGAGTACTTTTTGTATTTCCGGATTACTTCTCAATGTATTTCCTTCTTGAGCTATTGTAATCGTAATAGGGTATCGTTTTTTCTCGAAATGATAGACTGGTAACGACACTCTATTGCGGACGTTACTGCCCATAAATTTCTGCCAATTTAGTTTTACTCCAGCACTCCAAGCAAGTCCAAGTTTTGCATAAACATATTCCAAATCATGTTCTTTTTCTATTGCGTGCCGTAAAATATTTAGGAATATTTGTCCTTCTTTTCTCTCTTTATGCTGTAATGCGAAGGTACATAAAGATCTTCCTCCACCTATCTCGATAAAGGCTGCATGCTCATCTTGTAAGATTAATGCTAGGTTTTTATCAAATTGTACTGGGTTTATAATATGTTCTGCCCAATATGTTGGCGTGCACATTTCATTTTCCTTCACCCATTCACCAGTGACATTTGAAACAATCGGAATGGATGGATTATTAAATTGAAATGCTTTGAGATATTCGCTGAACTCCGTTGCGGCATCCTGCATCATATAGGTATGGAATGCATGTGAGGTTTTAAGTATTGTCGCACCAATGCCTTTTTCTGACATTATTTTTTCAAATGCCTCTATTTTTTCTTTCGTTCCACCTACGACACAACGATCCGAAGTATTATTTAATGCTAACGATACGCCATCAATTAGCATTTCTTTCACTTCGTCTACACCTTTCATTACAGCAAGCATGACACCTGACTTCTGCTTCTGCATAATATCTCCACGGGCTCTGACAATTTTTACGGCATCAGCAAGACTCCATACGCCTGCAACTGCTGCGGCTGTTACTTCACCAATACTGTGTCCGATAAACGCCTTTGGCATTATCCCTACATCTATCAGTATTTTGGCAAGTGAAAATTCCGTAACAAACAATGCAAATTGACTATATTTTGTCTGATTAACGAGAGAGGAATCTGCATTGCCATAGATAATATCAAAGAATTCATGTTGTTCTTCTTCATTGAGATAGCCGAATATTTCATCAACATACTGACGGTAACGTTTACCTATAAAGCTGTCTGTTGCGTAATATAACTCTCTTCCGATTCCTTGATATTGGCTGCCCTGTCCTGAAAACATAAAGTAAACATTCTTACCTTCGTCAGCTTTTTTACATTCACTGTCAAGAATATCTTCTATAAATTCATCGACATTTATATCCTTTCCAAGATGCTCATTCACTACAATAGCTTTTCTATATTTGAAATGCTTTCTGCCCGCCATCAATGTCCAAGCAGCATCGGAACGGTTTATACTTTGATCTGACGCAACATACTTTAGCGTTGATTTTATATTTTCAATTAATGCATTTTTTGTTTTTGCTGAAAACAGGAACAGATTTGTTTTTTCTTCCTTACTGCTGTTTTTTACAGTTGGTGCTTCCTCCAATACCATATGTGCATTCGTTCCACCAACACCAAATGAATTAATGCCAGCTCTAAGAGGGAGATTGTTGTTATTTTGCCATTCCATACCATTACTTTGTACAATAAATGGTGTCTCATCAAAATTAATCTTTGGATTAGGATTTTTATAATTTACTGTCCCAGGTATAAATCGATTCTTTAAGCTTAATGCAACTTTTATCAATCCTGTTACACCTGCTGCCGTATCAGTATGGCCGATATTGCCTTTTACAGAACCTAATAAACTGTATCTCTTTTTATCTGTGGCAAATGCTTTTGTTAACGATTCAACCTCAATCGGATCTCCTAATATAGTACCTGTCCCATGTGCTTCAATATAGCCGACCGTTTCGGGATCGATTTCTGCTCGTTTATAAGCTTCCCTTATTACCTCCGCCTGCCCATCTACACTTGGCGCAGTAAAACCTGCCTTTTGACTGCCATCATTATTAATAGCAGAGCCTTTAATAACTGCATAAATATGATCTCCCGCTTCCAGTGCCTCATCTAGTCTCTTTAATACAACAATTCCCATTCCATTTGAAAATATTGTACCGCTAGCTTCTGCATCAAATGGACGACAATGCCCATCAGATGAAAACATCATCCCATCTTGATACATATAACCACCATCATTTGGAAGTTCAACAGTAACACCGCCAGCAATAGCTATATCACATTCTCCTAACATGAGAGATTGACATGCTAGATGTGTCGTAACGAGGGTCGTTGAGCATCCAGTAAGTGATGAGAACACAGGCCCTTTAATATTAAATTTGTAAGCTAACCTTGTTGCAAGAAAATGATTCGTACTCATTGTAAATGCTTGATACATATCACTGTAATTGTCATTATTGCCCAATGCTTCGTTATACCATTGGAAATCATCTGAACCACCGATGAAGATGCCCATCTTATCTTCTGTCGATTCTGGATAATATCCCGCATCCTCCAAGGCCTCCCATGTTCCTTTGTACAAAAGCCTTAACTGCGGCGACATAAGATTTACTTCGCTCGGTGTATATTCGAAAAATTCTGAATCGAAGTATTCAATGTCATCTACACGACCTTTAGCCTTTACATAATTCTTGTTGTGAATCGTTTCTTCACTAATGCCAAGGTTGCGAAGTTCTTCATCATTATAAAAATGAATACTCTCTTTTTCATGTTTCAAGTTATGCCAAAAATCCTTAATATTATCGGCACCTGGAACGTCAATTGCCATTCCAATAATGGCAATATCAGAATAGACTGATTTTTTCTTTCTCTTGAAAAAATTCTTTCTGTCCTGAATTTCTACCTGTTCGTTTTTCATCATTTGCTCAGATAATAGACGTATCGTTGGGAATTGATATAAAACAGTAATAGAAAATTCCATATCAAGTACTTGCTTTAATCTGCTATGTACTAGAATCGCAGCCATGGAATGCCCACCGATTTCAAAGAAATTATCTTCTATTCCTACATGATCAATTTCTAATACCTCTTTCCAAATACGAGCAATAATTGTCTCTAATTCAGATTCTGGTACTTGATTAATTGTCGTAGTGTGATGATTATAGGTAGTATCTGCAATAAGTATTTTCCGGTCTATTTTCCCACTACTATTAATCGGCATTTTCTCCCTATGAACAAAGAATGCTGGAATCATATAGTCTGGTACATAATGACTTAAAAATGCTCTTAACTCAGCTACAGGCACTTGTTGTGGAGCAACATAATAAGCACATAGTACAGGTAAATGGTTGGAAGATTGCTTCGTAACTACTACAGCTTCTAAAATGCCGTCAAACTGAACCATTGCATTTTCAATTTCTCCCAGTTCAATCCGTAATCCGCTAATTTTAACTTGGTGATCCATTCTCCCCATAAATTCGATATTGCCGTCAGGAAGCCATCTCGCCAAATCACCTGTTTTATACATCTTCTTAAACCAAACGGGATCTTTTCTTTCATCATAGAATGGATTTTCACAAAATTTTTCATTTGTAAGTTCTTCTTTATTGAGATAACCTCGGGCCAATCCTACTCCACTTAAACATAACTCACCAGGTACACCTACCACCTGAAGTTGATTATTTTCGTCAATAACATACCATCGAATTTCATTTAACGGATGTCCAATCGATACATTCGAAACACGCTCGCATTTTTGAATAGAATGGTGTGAAGCCCACATTGTACATTCTGTTGGACCATAAACATTTTCAAGATTTACAGCTAGTTTCATGTCAAAAAATTTATCAATTATATCAGCAGTTAATGCCTCTCCTCCAACAAAAATCCATCGTAAGGAGTGTAACTTTTCTTTATTATTTTTTTCATTCAACAGTTCTAAAAATACCTTGAGCATGTTTGGTACAAAGTTTATATGGGTTACATGATAGCGATCTATAAATTCTAAGATAAGTTCTGGATTTTTCTCGCCATCATGTTCTAAAATACACAGAGCACCTTTTCCCATAAACCAGCCATACAGTTCCGTTCCCGAAATATCGAATGAAAAAGGCGTTTTATATAGATAAACATCGCCTTCTTGAACAGGGAAACGTCTTTCCAAATCCATAATTGTATTGACTACACTATGGTTTTCAATCATTACCCCTTTTGGCTCACCAGTCGAACCTGAAGTATACTCAATGTAGGCCAAGTCAAAAGGATTTAATACAATATCAAGATTGCTATCATCCCCGCTGTATGTTTCATTATCATCAACAAAAATAATTTGTTTATCCTGACAAAAATCATATTGCAAGTCTTTCGATGTAATTAAAATATTGATATCGGCATCGTTAAAAATATAATTTTTTCGATTTTCAGGATAATAATTTTCGATTGGTACATAAGCACAGCCAGCTTTCAAAATTCCTAATATAGTAAGAACCATTTCTTTAGAACGTTTTAACTGTACGCCAATTACTTCATTCTCTTTTTTCTTGTGTTGCAATATTTTTCTTGCTATCTGATTCGCTTTTTTATTGACTTCTTCATAGCTCATGCTGCCATTATCAAAAAGAAGTGCTGTATGTTCTCTATACGTGCGAACTCGCTCATGGAAAATATCTATAATGTGCATTGGTTTATAATCGAAGAATGCACTCTGATTGAAAGTATTCAAAATATGCACTTTTTCATCTTCCAAAAATAAGTCGATATCTTTCACTAGTACATCCGTATGCGCTGTTACAGTTTCTAACAGTTTAATAAAACGTCTTCCTAGCATTTCGATCATTTCTTCTGCATAGATATCAGACTTGTACTGAATCTTAATCATGTCACCATCAGGCATTTCAGCAAGAATTACCATCATATTTCCAGGGAACATCGTATTGTCCATTTCAAATGTGTCACATTCTACGCCTTCCCATGTCGGTTTACTATATTTGTCATAGACGAAGGTAATATCGAAGATTGACTGAATCCCTGTATAGATACTAGATTCTGTTTCACGGGCAATTAAATTGTTGGGATATCCGATATTTTTATATGCTCCAATCATTTCCTCATACATTGCCTCAATAACATCTTTAAATGGTTTATGATTGTCGATTGTTACACTTAATGGCAATGTATAAATAAAGCATCCTATCGTTTCTTCAAAGTCGAATCCCGGTCTATTTGTGAATGGACTAGAAACTACTACATTCTTTTCATTACAGCATTTTCCCATCAATGCACTAAATGCCGCTAAACAGAAAATAAACGGTGTCACTTCTTCTTTTTGAGATGCTTTCTTTATACTGTTCATTAAATCCTTAGAAATTCGATAAGACTTCTCTTTCCCTATCCCGTTATGATGAGCATTCGAGAAGTCCTTTGGAAAGTTCAAAGCATTTGCATCTTTTACTTTTTCTCGCCAATATTCCTTTTGTTTTTCATAGTTACCATTCGCCAGTTTTTTATTTTCGCTTTCAACAAAATTTAAAAATCCGCAGTCTTCTTTTAATTCAATTACTTCACCATTTAGCGAATTGGAATAATAGGTAAATAGTTTTTTGATAAAAATATCAAGTGACACTCCGTCAGCAATAATATGATGAAGATTCAGTACTAGAATAAATAAATTATTATCCTCTTTAATTAAGGACACTCTAAAAAGTGGTGCCTTTGATAAATTAAACTCATAGCCAACCTCTTCGTTAACTATTTCATCTATTCTCTTATTATGATGTTCCTTGGAAACATCATAATAATGAACAGCAGCATCTACTTCTTCATTAATTACCATGGACAGACTGCCATCTAGTAATTCAATATGACTGCGCAGTGCTGCTTGTTCATTCACCAACATTTGTAATGCCTTTTCGAACTTTACAATATCTATTTCATTCTTTATTTTTATTGCCGCTGAGATATTATAATTATTTTTTTCTCCTGTTTGGCATTCAAAATAGATTCCCTTTTGGATCTCTGATAATTCAATCTTTTTTTTCAGCATTTACACAGCACTCCTAAAATGGATTTTTATGTTTTTAGCCAATTACCCATATTCCACCAATAACAATAGATAATACGGTTATAAAGGTCTGATATGCAATATCCATTATGATATTTGCAATGCTGTCCGCGTCTGCCTTTTTATTCATTTTCATAACATTCCAGTGTGACCAAAGACCACTAATTCCATATATATACATAGCTACGATTGTTCCTAACCAGAACCCATCTCTAAACCAAATACACATAACGCCCATAACACCTAGACCCAATTGTGAAAACCCGTATTTTATCTGGAACGGCCCACCTGGCCAACCGACCATTTTGGCATTTTGTTTTGCAAAAATCATATTACTTAATAATCCTGTAATACCTAAAAGTCCAAATGTTACTACGAACTGATGAAGTAAAATTACCGAGCAGATCAATTGAGGGTCAGACGGAAATCCCTTCATATATAAGTCGATAACAGCTGTAACAATTCCTAATCCCCATAACACTAAAAAGAACATATTTTTATCTCCTATTTATATAAATCTATTTTCTGTCCAATCTTGTTTATTGATTAAAAAAATTGGCTTCTTTCATTTCATATACAGTTTTCTTGACAGCCTCTATAACGTATTCGATATCTTCTTTGGAATGCTCTGTAGATAAGAAACAATTACGTCCTTCCCAAATATAGATACCTTTTTCTAACAAACCATAGTAGAATATTTCTTTTTCTAAATTTACGGTAAATCTAAATAATGAACCAAACTGATTGATACGAATATCTACGTGTTCACGTTCAAAGAATTGATTTAATTCGTTGACAAATTCAGTAGTTTTTAGATTTAATGTTTGATAAATAGTGTGCTTATTTTCCTTTATATATTCGAGCACTGCATTCGTAGCTGCCATCGCCATCGGATGATGACAGAAAGTACCTGCAACAAATGTTCTTTTGTCTTCATTAGGAGGAACAGAGTCGTCTCCGAAGTTCCACATGCCACCATCTATACTATCTAAATATTTCTTCTTACCCGCTAAAACACCTATTGGCATTCCGCCACCAATAACTTTTCCATACGTTACAATGTCAGCTTCCACACCAAAGTATTCTTGTGCTCCACCACTAGCAATTCGGAAACCTGTAATAATTTCATCAAAAATTAAGGCAACGTTATTGTCTTGTGTCACTTGTCTTAATTTCAACAGGAAATCCTTCGGTTGAATATCTGGTCTTCGGCTTTGGATTGGTTCCGTTATAACGGCCGCAATCGTATCACAATGTTGTTCGATATATTGCAAAGAAGATTCGGAGTTAAAATCCAACATCACAACGTCTTGCACTGCACTATCAGTAATTCCCGGTACTAATGAAGTAGTTGTATGATTTGAATCATCTAAATAATTCGGCATTCCTAAAAATCCATCGTAAGTTCCATGAAAAGCTCCTGTAAAACAGACGATTTTCTTTTTACCTGTAACAGCTCTTGCTACTCTAACTGCAAACATATTTGCTTCTGTTCCAGAATTACAGAAAAATACTCTGTCTACTCCCGCTAACTCGGAAATATTTTGGGCTACTCGTCCAGTAAGCCTGCCCATTGGACCAACAGGCATTCCCTTTTCAAGTTCATTTCTCAATGCTTTTCTAACAAATTCTGGGCTATGTCCAAACATTAAGACCCCAAAGCCCATCGTCAGATCAATCATTGTATTGCCATCAATATCTATTATCTTAGAACCTTGGCCTTCTTCCGCAATAATTTGATAGAGCATTTCTTTATATAAAGGTCTAAAGCCCGCAGAGTTTCGATTACTCGCATATATATTTCTATATTGTTGGGTTCTATCCTTTGAATTTTTAGTAAAAATATTAATGCGTTGTTCTATATTTTTAATGTATTTTAATTGAAGTTCATCTACTTCATCTTCTTTGTTAAAATCTAGCTTTTTATAAGGCTTGTAATAATCATCGGATTTTGCCGGGGCTATTGCCGAACTGACTTCCTTTTGCACACCCTTTGTTTTCTGGCCATTATTTTGTGCTTTCGTTGTACTGGCAATTACTTTTAAAATCTCATTTTGTTTTGTCATAACATCATATTGGTTGTTAAATACTTGCACCATCATATCCATATCTAATTTTCCTACACTATGATAAGTGACTTCGTTTGTAGAGTTGTTAAGTTCTTCAGGTAGCGCGTCAATAACATCCATTACTTCTTCATACGTTTCCTCTTGTTGTTCAGCCTCCACAATGCCATTTTCTGCAATGTAATCTGCAATTAGTTGTAACGTATTTAAAGTTGTAAAAAATACATCTAAAGGAATTTCTACCTTGTACTTTGCATGGATTTGCTTGGCAAGTGTTAGGAGAAGGATTGAATCAAGACCATAGGAAATTAATCTCTTCTTTTCATCTATTTCTTCTTTTTCCATGGCGGATATAATATGAACAATTTCTTTTAATTCTTCTATTACGATCATCGTTTTTGTTTCATCTAGAACTAGATTCTTCATTTTTTTACTCCTTTCTTGCTGTTTATTTAAAAATATTTTCAAGAAGCTGTTTCTGTAACATTAGTTGCTCATTTTGTTTTTCCAATAACTGTTCCAAATTCACATAGCTTGTATCTGCTACAGAAGTTGCTTTGTTTTTCCACAAGGTCTTTCTCTCAAAAGGATAGTTAGGTAAAATAATTTTCTTTTTATTGTAATTTTTATAGAAGCTATTCCAATCAATTTTCATCCCATTAAGATATAAAGATTTCAAAGATTCCAACAACTGCTTATAATCGCCTATTCCTTTTCTAAGTGATGGAACAAAAATGGCATTGTCATTTTGCAAACATTGGCCTGCTAAGCCACATAAAGTTGCATTACCACCAATTTCAATAAATGTGGAAACGCCTAATTTATCTACTTCCTGCATCGCTTTCATAAAATGAACCGTTTTTTCAAGATGTTCTGTCCAATACCCTTTATTTTCAAATGTACCGACGTCCTCTAGCTTTCCTGTTACACTTGAAATAATTGATTTTGGCGTTTTATTGCAAACAACATGCGCTAAACTTTCCCCATATATTTCTTTATATTCTTCCATTGCAGTTGAATGATAAGGATATGGAATATTTAAATCGGTAACAAAAGCTCTGACCTTTTTATGTAATTGATTAATTACCATATCAACTTCTTCACTTAGACCAGATACTGTAATATTTTTAGGTGCATTAACAGCAGCTATTGATACATTTTTACATCCGCTTTCCAATATTGCTTCCTTCATCGTCAATTCATCTACTAACACGCCCACCATTTTGCCATTCGGTGTCACACTAACCATAAGTCTACTTCGCATCGCAATCATGTTCGTAGCATCTTCAAAACTTAGCATGCCGACATAACATGCTGCGGCATACTCGCCAACACTATGCCCAATCACATAATCTGCTTTTATATTGAATGAATCCCAGATTTTCGTTAAAGCGTATTCCAACGAGAATATAATTGGTTGCGAATAAAGCGCATTTGTTAATAGTTCTTCGTTTGCTCCAAACAAAGTGTCTTTGATAGAAATGCCTAGGAGCTCCTTAAATCGATTATCACAAAGATCGAAGGTTTCTCTATACGCTTGCGAATTTTCATAAAATTCTCTTGCTGCATCTTTGTAGATGGAGCCTTGTCCTGTAAATAAAAATGCAATTTTTTTCTTTTTACTTTCTGCTTGTCCAATGTAGTATGCCAGTGAATCTTCATTTTTGAGCACATGATCTATTTCTTCAATAATTTGCTCTTTATTGTTACCAACTATTGCGAACCTGTATTCATGTTTATCTCTTGTAATATTTGTTGAATAGGCAATATCACTAAGTAGTTCTGTGGAAACGCTAAGGTAATCTCTTATTTGAGAAATTGCTTTTACTAACACATTTTTGTTCTTTGTTGAAATCGTTAGCATACTTTCAGGTAGATTACTTTTTTCAGTTTGTGGTGTATTTTCTTCGTGCTCTGCTTCTTCTAGTATTAAATGAGCTAATGTTCCACTAATGCCATACGCACTAATACCCGCTCGTCTTTTTTTCCCATTACTTTCCCATTCCGAGAGCCTATCGACTACTTGAATTTTATCCCAATCAATATTGGGGTTTGGATTTTTAAAATGGATACTTGGCAAAAGCTGTTTATGTTTTAAGGAAAGTAATACCTTGATCATACTTGCCATCCCAGATGCCGCCTCTAGATGACCAATATTCGACTTTACAGAACCAACCTTTATGGGTGCTTTTCTGTTTTTAAACACCTCACAAATTGCCTGTGCTTCAATAAAGTCACCAAGAGAAGTTCCTGTCCCATGAGCTTCAATATAATCAATATCGTCTACATCTAGCCCTGTCCTTTTCAACGTTTCTGCAATCACTCTTTGCTCTGCCAGCCCATTTGGTGCAAAGAAGCCATTGGATTTACCATCTTGTCCGACATATATCCCTTTTACTAATGCCTCTATACTGTTGTTATCTCTTTTAGCATCACTTAATCTTTTTAATATGATAATTCCACAGCCTTCGCCTCGGCCAAATCCATCAGCGGATGCATCAAAAGTTTTACAACGTCCATCTGGTGATAAACCACTGTTTTGAGATAGTCCCACATAGGGCTCTGGATTTAGCAGCAGATTTATCCCTCCAACAATGGCTACATCACATTGACCACTTTTTAGGCTGTCTACTGCCATGTTCATCGCCGTTAATGACGATGAACATGCAGTACTTAAACTTACTGCTGGTCCTTTAAAATCATAAAAATAAGATATTCTACCTGCAGCAGAATGAGAGGATGCTCCAACAAGTGAATATAAACCAATATCTTTTATATCCCCTGACATCATTTCTCTGTTTACATAGTCAACTGCGTCGATTCCTATAAATACGCCTGTTTTACTGCCCTTCATCTCTTCGATATTCAGACCAGCATTCTCCATTGCCTCCCAGCTTACTTCCAATAGAAGTTTTTGCTGGGGATCGACAGATACTGCCTCTAGTGCAGAAATTTCAAAATGCACATTATCAAATGTCTTAATATCTTGATCTATAAAGGAACCATAACGCGTATACATTTTTCCCTTATCTTGCCTATCTTCACTGAAAAACGCTTCAACAGGGAATCTTTCAGGTTTGATATTAGTAACAGCATCATATCCTTGTGATAATTTGTCCCAGAATAAACTGCTGTTATTTGCACCGCCTGGAAATCTACAATTATAGCCAATTATTGCAATTTCATTTTCCTCTTTTGATTTTTTCAATTCTAAATCTAGTTCTTTGATTTTTTTAGCAGCCTTTAATAAGGCCTCTTTATATTTATTTTCAATGTCATTGTTCATATATAACACCTCTGACTATATCGTTAACTTATCAATTTCAGATAATAAGTCATCTATGTTTTCGGATTGTTCTTCTAATTCACCCATATTTTCATTTTCAAGAATTAGAACTTCACTTAATAAATAATCAGAAAGTTTTACGATGGTTGGATAATTGAAAAATACAGAGACATTGACATCGATACCTAGCAATTTATTAATCGCTGTTCGCATAGAGAATATCATTAAAGAATCTGCACCTTGTTCTTGGAATGCTTTATCTATGGATAGTACTTGGTTATGATCAAAGCCCATAATTTTCCCGCAAATACTTTGCAGTTTTTCAATTAGGAGTTCATTTTGGCCTTCACCTGATAAACTCATAAGCGTTTCCAAGAAATTGTCCTTTTCATCTTGAACTATATCCACATGTAGGTCCTTTTCAGACACTAATTTGGATAGGAATTCTGTCTTGCCTGCTGCAGTTTCCAAAGATTTTACTAGGGTATTCCATTCTATATCGGCAATTACCAGATTCTCATATGGTTGATCCATAAAATCATTAATAATGCTTTGTCCCTGGCCTTTTGAAAAAGTTTTCATACCCATTCTTGCCATCGTACTCGATATCGCATCATTATCTGCTGCCATCCCACTTTCATTCCATGGTCCCCAGCAGAAAGTATAACCAGGAAGCTTGTTCATGTTCATATATGTTGCAAATGAATTCATAAAATGATTGGCAGCAGCATAGTTGCCTTGTCCCATATTTCCAATAACACTCGTGATAGAGGAAAGCATCATGAAGAAATCCAATGTTTCCTTGTCAATTGCATTGAAAACATTAAGCGTTCCAACAACTTTTGGATTCATAACCTTTTCAAAATCCTCCCAATTGAGGTCAATCAACATCTTATCGTTTAACACACCTGCTGCATGAACGACGCCTCTAATAGGAGGCATCGTAAATTGAATGTCATCCAGCGCTTTTATCAGACTTTCATCATTACATACATCCGCATGGACAATCTTTACTTGCACTGCTTTGTCTATCAATTTTTGAATCGCTACTTTGGCATGTTCACTTGGTTCACGTCTGCTTATTAAAATAAGGTTTTTAGCACCTGCATTTACAAGTTGTTCAGCATAAGCAAGACCCAATGCTCCTGTTCCACCTGTAATTAAATAAGAAGCTTCTTCTTTTAATACAATTTTCTTATTTTTTTCTAACCCTTTTTTCAAATAATCCGCATGAGCAATTAATCTTCCTACATAACGTTCGTTTTCTCTGAAGCAAACTTCCTGTACACTATCCCCTAATACTTCATGGATAAAATCACTATTTTCATAGAAAGTTATTTCATCCGTATCAATGATGCCACCAAAAATTTCAGGATATTCTATACTCATTACTTTTGCTAATCCCCAGACCATTGATCCTGATAAATTTAGTTTTTTCTCATGACGAAGCTTTTGCACATCTTTGGTCACGATTTTAATTTTGCTACCTTGTGTGTAACCCTCTTCATTCATAACTTGAACCAAATAGTGTAATGCTTTAATTGCTCTATAATTCACCTTATTATTCGCTAGATTCGGAACACTATCCTTAGTAGTACAATAAATAATATTTAAGTTTTTCTTCCCGCTGTCTTTGCATACATCTGCAAGAAGCTTCGACCACTCTTCTTTATTGTCCTGATTGATCGTATAATCATGGGTATTTTTCTTTAGGAATTCATCTCCATGTAGTACACATATTGTGTTTAAATGGTGTTTCTCCATATTTTCTTTTAAACTTGCTGCCGCAATTGCCTCATCTGCAATCAGAAGGTACTGTTTATTGACTGGCAACTCCTCTAATTTTCTAATGGCATCTGTTTGCACCCAGTCTGTATGGTAATACAATTTGTTTGCACTACTCATTTCTTGTAATAAACTTTCGCTTTCTGTAATTTTAGCCATGAGGTTATCTATTTTCATTAATACTTCGCCTTTTTCGTTATATACAATAACGTCCGCATACGTAATATCATTTTTTACAGTTGATTTTGAATAACACCATAACTGATCGGATTCTCGATAGTTAAACGTCAATTTCTCTAAATAGTATGGAATAACTGTTTTATTGCCATCTTCATTAACATTTGTACGTTCTTTTAATTTTTCTAAAACTAAGGCAATACCTGTTTGGAATATGGAGTCAATTGTTCCTGGGTAGAGTACATAATCTTTAAAGTATGGAATGGTTTTTAAAGGCTCTACCACACAGACACATTCATCTTCTCCGTAGCTAATACGCTTAATCCGTTGGAAACCTTCTCCTAATTCAAAACCAGATTTACTCATAAAATAGTAGATACTATTTTCAATATTTTCTTCATAGGACAGGCGTTTATAATCATCCATATTTGCTGTCATTTCTGAAAACTCATATTCATCTTGCATACATACATTGCCTTTAGCATGCATTAGCCATTTATCATATTTAGAGTTAAAATCTCTACTGACAATATTAAATTTGTAATCATTGTCTTCTTTTTCTAAACAAATTTGCACCTGTTTTTCTTCATCATCTGTTGCAGCTAATGGTACCCTGAAATCTACTTTACTTAACACGCAACTTTTAGCATTTCCAATTTCTTTCACAGCCGAAAGTATCATGGCCATATGGGCTGCTGCTGGAGAAATAGCTGTTTTGAAAATTACATGTTCTCTCATAAAGTAAGGTTCCAATGCAGTAAATTTCCTTTGGAATACTACAGCGTCACTCATTGATGGAAGATCAATTCTTTGGCCTAGAATATTATGATAATCTTCAGCATTGATACTCTCTGATGCTCTATCGTATTTCAAATCCATCCAATATTTGTTCTTCTCATATGGATAGTTAGGAAGTTTTACTTTGTTCCAATTCGTTTTACCAGCGAACGTAATATTGCTCCAATCCACATCTACACCCGTTACATAAAGCAATGCAATTTCATTTGCCAGTTGTACTTTATCTTCCTTCTTCATGTTTAAAGTAGATGCAATGACTCTTTCATCTTCAAAAATTAATTTACAAAGTGCTGCCAACACTCTATTACTTCCTACTTCTAGCAATAAATAGTTTTCTTTTTTATCAATGCTTGTAACCGCTCCAAAGAAGTCAACTTTTTCTCTAATATGACTAGTCCAATAGTCGCCATCAAGAATTTGACCTTCTTCTAATTCTTTGGCGTAGAGCGACGAAACAAATTTTACCTTAGATTCTTTATAATCCAATTCTTTTGCTATT
Source organism: Lysinibacillus sphaericus (assembly GCF_002982115.1). Lineage (GTDB taxonomy): Bacteria > Bacillota > Bacilli > Bacillales_A > Planococcaceae > Lysinibacillus > Lysinibacillus sphaericus. The sequence continues at coordinate 3,413,728 of NZ_CP019980.1, forward strand.
AAATGGAAGTCGTCTAATATTGGCTCCATTAGCATAGAGTGAAAAGCATGAGATACCTTTAATTCTTGTACACGCATGCCTTCCATCTTTGCCTTCTCAACCACTTTTTCTATATCTTCCGCCATTCCAGAAATTACACAAGTTTCTTCAGCATTGTGTGCCGCAATACATACCGTCTCTTGGAATCCAGTAAGAAGTTTTTGTACTTTCGCTTTATCTGCAAAAACAGTTGCCATCTTACCTTTTCCAGGTGCAGCATCCATCAGTCTTCCTCTTATTGAAACTAGTTTAATAGCATCTTCCAGTGTCATAATCCCTGCTACAACTGCTGCTGGATATTCACCAATGCTATGTCCCATCACTACCTCTGGTTTAACACCATAGCTCTCCCACAGTTTGTATAAAGCATATTCCACCGCAAAGATTAATGGTTGCGCATAAACCGTTTTTTCAATCACTTGTTCCTCTGCATTTTCCCCATATATTAAATCGGCAATGGATTTTAATAAATACGGTTTAAACAATCGATCACAAGTGTCAAATGCCTGTTTAAAGACAGCATTAGAATCATAGAGTAGTTTCCCCATATTGAGATACTGTGAGCCTTGTCCAGTAAACATAAAGACAACTTTTCTATCTTTTTGCATCAACTGGTGCTTATCTATATTTTCAAAGACCCCTTCTGCATACCCATCTTTTAGATAGCTTTCTAGTCTCTCAGCAATCATTTTTCTGTTACTGCCACATACAGCAAATCGGTATTCTAAATCCGCTCTTCCTAGATTGGCTGTATAAATAATATCTTCTAATTCATTGTCCGAACTATTTGCTATCAAATTATAGTACTGTTCAATTAGTTCATTTAATGATTTCTTGCTTTTTGCTGAAATTTTAAGTATATAATCTATGCCATCTTGGATGTTTGTTTCGTTTTTACCGAAATCCTCATTTTTGTATTCTTCGATAATCGTATGGGCATTTGACCCACCAAATCCAAAGCCATTAATAGCTGCAGCTCTTAAGCCATCCTCTTTTTTCCACGATGCATGTTCGCTTATCACTTCTACATTTGCACCTTCCCAGTCAATAAACGGATTCGGTGTATGGAAGTGAAGATTTGCAGGAATCATATTATGCTTCATGGATAATAAAACTTTAATTATTGATGCTACCCCTGCAGCAGCCTCCAAATGACCAATATTAGATTTTACAGAACCTATCTTTAATAGATTATTTTTACTTCTGTTCTTTCCGTAAGTTGCACCAACTGCATGAACTTCGATTGGATCTCCAAGTTTTGTGCCTGTTCCATGCATTTCTACAAAATCAACATCATGAGGATCCATACTGGCATGCATCAAAGTTTTTTCAATCAATTTTTCTTGCGCTTCCCCATTTGGTGCAGTTAGGCCGTTACTCTTACCATCCTGATTAATTCCAGTTCCTCTGATAATACCTAGAATTTCATCTTGATCTTTAATAGCGTCAGATAATTTTTTCAGTATAAGGACGCCACCGCCTTCTCCACGCCCATAACCATTTGCCGCTTCATCAAATGCTTTACTATGACCATCTACTGATGTCGCTTGCAGTTTCGAAAAACCGATATTAGTCGTTGGAGATTCCATTAAGTTAACGCCAGCTACAATTTGCATATCGGCTTCTCCGGCCTGCATTGCGGTACAGGCTAAATGCAACGCCGAAAGCGTGGACGAGCATGCGGTATCAACTGTAATACATGGTCCTTCAAATCCAAACGTATAAGATACCCTTCCACATGCAGTACTCATACAGCTTCCTGTCAGAGCATATGCACCAATAGTTGATAATTCTCCTGAATATAATTGCGCTAGATTGTATTCATTATTAGACATGCCTACATATACGCCGGTGTTCGATCCGTTGTATTTAGTGATATCCATATTTGCATTTTCAAAAGCTTCCCATGTGAGCTCTAATAGCATTCTTTGTTGGGGATCAAGGGCAGCTGCTTCTTTTGGAGATATATTGAAAAATCCTGCATCAAATTCATCAATATTGATATTTAAAAAACCACCCTTTTTGCAATACATTTTTCCCGGAACGGTTTTATCTTCATCATAATACTTTTCAATTTCCCATCTATTTTCAGGAACATCACATACGCCATCTACTCCATTTACAAGCAAATTCCAGTACTCATCAATACTATTAGCACCACCTGGAAAGCGACAACTCATTCCAACGATTGCTATTTTATCTTGCATATGCTGCTCTTCGTTCATGTTCCCTAGACTCCTTTGCTTCTCTTCTAAATTAACAAGTGAATAAATATGTTCAGACAAATCATATATAGTGAAATACTTAAAAATATCAGCAACAAGAATATTTACGTTAAATTCTTTATTTAAATTTTCAATAAACGATGGGATATTAATAGATACAATGCCATATTCAGAAAAAGGAATGTCATGCGCTAATACTTTTACATCGAAACGACTCTCAATATATGTCACAATTTTCTTCGCAATAGAATTTCGAGAGTATCTCGTTTTTTCAGTATTAACCATTTGGCTTTTCTTACTATAATTCAAGTTATTTAGTATTGTTTCATATGTGCCAGCATTATATTTTTCAGTTAACCCACGTCGAAATGCTTTGCCACTGTTTGTTTTAGGAATATCTTCAACGGGTACTACCTCACTAATAGTCAGTCCCATTTTTTCAAAAACCATTGAAATAATGTCGTTTTTAAAGTCCTTAAATTCTTCTATATCCTTGTTATTTTCAAAGTCCATTTGTGTTTTTATAAAAACAATCACTTTCTCATTGTCATTTTCCTGCTTTGTTCCATTGCATACTGCACACTGTTGGTGCTTTGTATTATGCAAATGTTTATTTATTAGTTCTTCAATCTGTGCGCACGAGACTTTTTTCCCGTTGGCTACAACAAGTTCTTTTTCTCTTCCAATAATGATAAGATTGTTATCTTGAATAAATCCTATATCCCCTGTACATAACCATTTCTCTTCAAAAAATACTTTATCGGTCGCTTCTGAATCTTGATAATAACCTGCTGTAATACAAGGACCACTTGCACAAATTTGTCCTAAATGCCCTTCTGGGAGCTCTTGGAAGTTATCATCGCGGATACTAAGTTGTACAGTTTCCAAAGGCGTACCCATTTCAAGAAATACATTATCTGCTGTTTCGCCATCCGCTAATTCCCTACACTGCACTTTGTCACCAATCACAAGCTTATCGTTTGTAATTTCGAATGTTCTAGCATGCTTTCCTAATCTATTTGCGGTTAACATAATTGTCGCTTCAGTCAATCCATATAGCGGATAAACCTTATCTATAGAAAACCCATAAGCATTTACTTCGTTACAGAATTCTTTGTATAATGCTTGACTAACCGACTCCCCACCTAAAAACATGCTATCTACACAGGACAAATCCCATTTAAAGTTTTTCTCCGAATTCATATAAACATTATTAAAATGCTTCAATGCGAATGGCAGTGAACCAATTCTAGTTGCGCGATATTCATTAATGGTTTCCGCCCAAATTAACGGCTGATTCATGTACAATTTAGTAGAAAGCAGGCATTGATCTGCGCCCGCCATTAATGGTACAAGGTGGAATATGACTAAACCATAACAATGTGTTAATGGTGTCCATGATAAAAACTTATCATTTTCATCTATTGCATAATGTTTAACAAAGCCATATACGTTAGCAGCCACATTGGATTTGCTAATCATTACCCCTTTTGGCGTGCCCGTTGTTCCAGAAGAATATAAAATATATAGGATATCTTCTGGTGAAGTTTGATACTCTACATTCAGATTATTCGGACACTTTAAAATCTCAGTATAGAAGTCCTGAAGGCATAGCACTTTCCCTTTGTCCTTATCCTGTTCACTATCACTGACGATAATTGGATGAACCGACTTTTCCAATACATGTGTTAAAAGACTATCGACATTACTATTTTTACTTGCATCAATCGGAACAGCGATATAGCCTCCTATTGCACACGCCCAAAATGAATATAAAAAGAGCTCTAGATTTTCACACCGAATAATGACTTCTGCATTTCTGCTAACACCTTGCTTTTTAAATATTTCAGAAACATAAAAACTTCTATTCCATAGTTCTCTGTATGAAATAAATTTTTTATCCTCTTTTGAAAGGACAATTGTAATTCCTTTATCTGTTTTACTAAGTTTTTTTAGTGCTCCTAATATATCATCTGTTTTTTTCATTCCATTCCCTCCCCTATCAAACCTTCTAAAAGCTTTTTATGTCTTATAAAACGCTAAGTACATCTCTTGTACCTATCCTTCAGCCATTTTTTCTAATTCAGCCAGTACTGCCTCCACATCATCTACGATAGCGTAATCCGCATATTCGAATATGGGTGCATTTTTATCTTTATTGATGGCAACGATTATTTCAGCATTTTTAACGCCAATCATATGTTGGCTAGCGCCCGATACACCGAATCCTACATAAATAGGTGAAGCCAGCATTTTCCCAGACTGACCAATCATTCTCTCTTTTTCAATATATCCCGCTTCAACGACTGCTCGGGTTCCAACTATTCCAACATGTAGTTTATTTGCAATTTGGCAAATTTTTTCAAAAGTATCTTGATTTTTAACTCCTCTACCAATACAAAAAACTTTATTTAAATTGTTCATCTCTTTCTTGTCGAACTTTTCTATTCGCTCTAGAACACCCCATGAATTGGACAACTTCTCCATATCATCATCGTATGTAACTTCCTCTATCATTCCACTACATTGCCCAGCCTTCATTTGTTTTGCAAAGATGTCTTTTTTCACAGTTGCGATGATAAATTCGCCATTAGAACAATTGTTTTTGGCAATTGTCACACTATTAAAGGCAGTTCTCAAAAAAGACAGTTCGTTATTTTCATCAAATTGAATATCAGTACAACCTGCTATAAGCCCGACCTCAAATCTGGCAGATAATATCGATGCCGTTATTTTTCCATTGCTAGATTCCGGAACCAATATGACTTTTGGGATGCGTGTCTTTATCATATTTGAGATTATATTTGTAAAATATGTCATATCAAATGGCTCGTTTTGTCTACAGATCACTATATTGTCTGCTCCATATTGAAAGAACTTATCAAGTTGCTCACTATCCTTATGTCCAACACATAATACTGTTACCTTATAGTTGCATTGATTACTGAGACTACTAGCTTTTGTGATGACCTGTAATATATTTTCATCGTCGTATTCTTGAAAATCACATATGATAACAATTTCTTTTTCCATTCAACGTTCATCCTTCATGCAGGTTATCGTTTACTATTGTGTGCCTTATCTGTTACTAAGTTATAGATTAAAATCGCTTTTTCTTGTGCCGTTTCTTCTATAAATAGCTTTTTCTGTTTTGCTTCTTTTTGAACATGCCATTCTTTCACCTTTACACTAGCAAAACCACACTTTTCTACATCAACAGCTAAATCAGTAGCATTCCATACAAGGATCTCTTTTTTTCTTGCTTTTTTTAATGCTAGTAAATTGATTAAAGGCTGCGTAACTACATAATCGTAAAAAGAAATAACAGCGGGTGGTTTCAATCTCCCAATAATTGTTTCAGTGTCTTTTACTTGTTTTAGCTGAATTGCTGAAGCCTCATTCCCTAAAATCTCAGCTATATCAGTTAAACAATAATAGTTAAGACGTTCTCCTATGCCATATACTGCTTGTCCAACTTCTCCATCACTACTTCGTCTTCCACATGCTACAAAATCCACATCTTCTATTTTTTTGATTGCCTGTACTAAAATGTATGAAGTAGCGACTGTATCCGAACCTTCGAATAGCTCATCATTTAATAGAATGGCTTTATCTGCTCCTAAAGCAATAGCCTTTTGAAGCAATCCTTTTGTACTGTGATTACCCATACAAAGACAGATAATTGTGCAATCAATCGATTTTTTTAATTCTATAAATTGTTGTAATGCATATAAGTCATATGGATTTATAATAAAGTCCTCTGTTCGTAATTCATTTGGAAACATCTCTTCAGCTTTGATTGGTTTTAAACATACTACAACTTTCATGAGCACTCCTTATCACATATATCTTGCATTGGCCATATTATAAATTGTATTTTTTTGCATTTCATTTGTGCCTGAATAAATACTGCTTGCCAGGGCATCCCTTAGCTCTCGTTCCATTTCATACTCTTTTGTATATCCATATGCACCAAAAATTTGCATTGCATCTCTACACGTTTTTATGTAATTTTCACTTACAAAAAGTTTAAAAATAGAAGTTTCAAGGTAAGCAGATTTTTTTTGATCTTTTAACCATGCGATTTTATATAACATTAATTTCGCCATTTCTATATTTACTTCCATTTCGGCAATTTTATGAGATACTGCCTGATTTGAACCTATTGGCTTTCCAAACTGTTTTCTTCCATTTGCCTGTTTGATGCATTGTTCCATAATTCGTTGCATCACACCAATATGTGGCGCAAATTCAAAACATCTTTCCCATTCTAGCGCGCCTGTGAGAATATTATTACCATAGTTAAATTTCCCTAATATATTATTCTTTGGCACTTTTACATTATCTAAAATAAGTTCACTCGTCGGACATGCATTCAAGCCCATCTTTTCGATATCATTCCCTGTCGTTACGCCTTCAAAATTGCGCTCAACGACAAAAGCAGTGATTTTCTTATCTGGAACTTCCTCCGTAACAGCGAAAACAATAAAAATATCAGCGATAGGACCATTGGAAATAAACATCTTTGTACCATTAAGTACAAAACAATCATCTTCTTCCTTTACATTTGCAACCATCGCAAATGCATCAGATCCTGCTTCAGGCTCTGTAATAGCAATTGCCCCAATTTGTTTCCCTTCAACCATCTGTGGTAAATACTTTTCTTTCAATTCATCTGAACCATATAAATTGATTAAATTTTGACATACCCATATATGATTATTAATCACAAAAATAAATCCATTATTTTTACATGCATATCCAAGACTTTCAAAGACCATTGCCGCAGTCTCGTAGCTTTCCCCAAGACCTCCGTATTTTTCATCTACAGTTATCCCTAATAATCCAAATTCACTAACCTTTTTCCACATATCCATGGAGAATTCTTCGTAAAATTCACGTTCATTAAGATTTTCTCTCGCGAAATCAATGATTTCCTGACTGTATTGTCTCTGCTCTTTCTTTACTGAAAAATCCATCAACGTTCTCCCCTTCATAAACAAACGTTACATAGTCTGGTATAATTCGCTCGTATGACATATCTGCTTCAAATATTACGACATCACCGTCTTTACCTAACTCTTTAAAGCCGTTAAATTTGTATGTAATGTACATAATTCTATTTTTATCTGTTGGAATAAATTGTGCTCGTAAAGTTTTATTATTTTTTATCGATTCATTAATAAGAAAATTCATGAAAATATTACCAATACCTTTGGACATTACTCTGCATGACATAAGAAGTAGCTTCAAATCCCAAACGTCAGCCTTCTTTTCTACAAGCGCCAAGCCTATTTTTCCGTAAGTACCATATTTATCATCAAGCTGTGCAACATACACTTCATAATCATCTGCTTCAAGAAAGTTCTTTAATTCATCATAAGAATAAATGTAACCTGTGGAATTTAACTGGTGTGTTCTGACTGTAAGCTCTTCAGCTCTCTGAAGATCGTCTTCCTTAGCTTTGTCAATTTTGAAAGTCATATTAAGCGTGGATAAAAATTCTTCTTTCGTACCACTATACGCTAGCTCTTCTTTATTTCTTTGAATATCACTGTGGTACATTTTCCTTCTATTTTTCGAATCATTTGTTATAAATTTTGGCATCATTCTTTCCATATCTAGGATTTTGTCAATATCATTTGCGTCGATACATAAAATTTCTGGATAACTGAATAACACTTCTTCTCGTTCAAATTCTTGGTCATCTACAAAACTCAAAGTATCTATACCAATATTGATGTCTTTTGCAATTTGAGCAACAGCTTCTGACTTACTGTTCCAGCTAATTTGAGGATAAATAAAATAGTCCCACAAACCAAATTCTTCAAGTTTTTCTTTGGCCATATCATAGTTGTTTTTACTGCTTATTGATTGCAAAATTCCTCTTCTATCTAGTTCCTTTATTACTTCAACTACATTTTCTTTTAAAGTTAAATTGTCATTCTCTATTAAAATTCCATCCCATAATGTATGATCTAGATCCCAGACAACACATTTTATTTTCTCCCCACTCATACTGTTTCCTCCATTGCTAACTTCTTTTCAACTAAGGCAACAATTGAAATGATATCTTTAAAATTGTCCAAATCTAATTCCATATTATCGATGGAAATATCAAATTCAGTTTCAATAAAATTAACTAGATTCATTGCAAATAAAGAATTAACTAATCCTTTTTCAAAAATATTGTCTGTGTCATTGATCTCCGTAATTTTTATAAACTTTGATAAAAACCCTTTAATTTTCTCTTTTGTATTCATTATTATCACCTTTCTTTTAGTAAGAATAAAAACCTTTTCCGCTTTTTCTTCCAGTTGAACCTGCATATACCATTTGTTTTAAAAGGGGACAGGCTCTAAATTTTGGATCTTCATAATGGGTATATAATACTTTTAATGAATCTAATACCGTATCAACACCGATTAAATCAGCTGTTTCCAGCGGACCCATTTTATGACCAAAAGCATTTTTAAAAATGTTGTCAATTTGCTCTGCAGTTGCCACTCCCTCATACACTAGGGCTGCAGCCTCATTCATAAATAAATGAGATAATCGATTAGATACAAATCCCGCGCTGTCCTTAATTACTTCAATTTCCATTCCTGCTTTATTTAATAACTCACGAACATGCTGAACGGTCTCTTCAGATGTTTTCCATCCCTGTATAACTTCAGCAAAATTTTTCATAGGAACTGGATTCATAAAATGTACACCTATCACTTTTTCAGCTCTATCGGTATATGAACCAATAAGCGTAATCGGAATGCATGAAGTATTCACCATGTAAATACATTTTTGTTTACAAACCTTCTCTAAATTTCTATAAACGATTTCTTTCGTTTTAATATTTTCATCTACATTTTCAATAATAAAATCCATATCTGCAAAATCTTCATAACCTGATGTAATGTCGATATTGGCAACAATTTTTTCAGCATCTATCGTTTTATTAAACATACCTGCTATTTTTAAATTCTTTTTTATCTCTTCCCGTGCAGTTTCAAGAACATTTGAAGAAATATCATATAAAACAACATTATGACCATATTGTGCAAACCTTTGGGCTACACCTTTCCCCATTACACCGGCTCCAATTACACCAATTTTCATGTTAACCTCCAATAGCTTTGAACTTTTTTTATAGTTTTGTAGTAAAATTTATTAATGTCGATATACTAAACTACCCCAGTAACATCACTTGTCTCTCGTTATTTAAATTCTACCAATACATTTACCGTACTTTATAGGGCGGGTTTCCGATTAAAATAATGCGGAAAACCACACTTGACATAAAAAAATAAATATTTACACTAGTTGATAGCAAAGTAAAAAAAACGACAAAACACTTTACCAGTGTTTTGTCGTTATTAGATGTGTATTAATATTACAAAAAATTGTTGCTTTATTAGCAAAAAACGCATAATTTATGAACTTCAGTCGAATCTTTATACCTAATTAAAATGATATTTATCAGTTTCTAAAGTAGTTAATTCATTCCATTTAACGGCTGCCTCTGCTCGTGATTCAACACCAAGCTTAGAAAAAATTGTGGTTAATACTTTCTCTATTGTCCGTTGACTTAAATGAATTTCCAGTGCAATAGCCTTATTCGTATAGCCATCTCTGACAAAATCTAAAATTTGTCGTTCTCTCTCTGTCAAGTTTATAGATTCTTTAGCTCCAACATTATGTACACACAGCTTTTTAAGAAGCGAAAGTGAAATAATAACTTTCCCTTCAAGTGCATATTGAATTGTATCAATCAATTGTTTTCTACTTTCCGTTTTACTAATAAATCCTGATATCCCCTTGTTTAATAATTCGGGTAAATATTTCTCGATATTATAACCTGTATAAATAATCGTGATTGCTTCAGGATGAATTTTGAGTAACTTTTGAATAAATTGCAGTCCATCCATCCCTGCTAAATTAAAATCAATTAAGTAAATATCATAAAATGATTCGGATAAGTGCTGTAATGCAATACAGGGATCTGTAAACACCACTGCTTGACAGTCTAGTTCAGCTTGCAATATGGCCCGTGTGCCTTCACCAATAGCAATATGATCATCCAATACCATTATTTTCAAAATCCTCACCTATTTTCATAGATAGTTTAATGTTTGTCCCTTGCGGCTGATTTGAGCTTATTAAAAATGTCCCCTGATAATACTTGATACGCTCCTTCATCCCCATTAGTCCTATACTTTTCATACAGTCTTGTTGAATATTTTCATCAATATCAATACCAATTCCATCATCCCAATAGTCAATAAAAACTTTTTGTGCTTTGGATGTTAATGAAATATGGACAGACTGTGCTTGTGAATGTTTATTTGCATTGGAGAGCAACTCTTGAATAATACGATAAATTGTAGTGGATTGCTGCAACGATAAACCTTCAATCCTTTGAATATCCACTTTAATCAAGAAGTTAAAACGTATTTTACATTTCTGTATTAACTCCTCTAACGAGCGGTGGAGACCAAGCCTATCGATTAAAGGCGGATATAAATTTTCACAAATTTCTCTTGTATTATCCACAATATCCAGTACTTCTTCACGCAAATGCATAAAAGCCTCTTTGTCATCTTTTTCTTTTGTTGCAGCTTCTTCCATATTACGACTCATATGAATCAAATCTTGTAAAATCGTATCATGTATCTCTGTAGATAACCGTAAACGTTCTTTCTCTGAAGACAAAATCCATAGCCTATTATACCATCGTGGTGCATGCAATTTGTCTAACTTCGTCAGTTGTGCCATAAGTTCATCCAACTTAAGTGAATTATCGATAATGCTTTGAACATAATACAAAAAGAGTTCAAGCATTTTTAAAGATTCGGACGGTATTTTACGAAATTTTGTGTCTGTGATTGCCAACAACTTAGAGTCTACTGTTTCATAGAGTACCAATATGTATTTCGTGTCATGTTTATAAATTAAATTAGGACAAATAGCACGACATTTATGTTCTTCTATATAACCAAGAGATTGTGTTAACTGGTCTTCTATAATCTCAATATCATTCAGCATTAACATTAGATTAAGCTCTTGTTTAATATATTCCATAAGTTTGTCGAAGTTAGTAGCATAATGTGCTGATGATTTAATGAAGCGATAAAAATTGGAAAAATTGTAGTTCTTTAAAGTACTTAAATAGCGAGCATTCCGTACTTCCATACTTTCCTTGTATGACAACAGTAAGATGGAGGAAATAAACGTAATCAAAAAATAAAGACTGTATATGTAAAACGAGCGTACTTCCTCAAGAGATAGTAAAATAAATGAAAGTACCAGACTAAAAGGAATCGCCAATTGTAAATGTGAAAACATGCGATCAAGCGCATATTGTAAGTTAACAAAATTCCCCGCCATTTCTAAGTAAATCAGACAAATAGGGACCACTAACAAAAATAACGCCGTCACATCTGCAGGTAGAAATGGATGCACATTAAAAATTGTTGGAATGCCATAACATAATGCGAACGGTCCGATTCCTAAAAAAAAGATGCAGAATAATGGCTTGGCATAGTATTTAGTATTGCTTTTAGCTGCGACAATAATATTAATCGCTAGTAAGCAGGATAAAATTAAATAGACTGATAGTTCAAATATAATTTGTACTTTAAGAAGATCTTCAATAAAAATACGCGCTATATTTATCACTACAATCATTATACCAATAACAAAAAAAGCATTACGCAACTTTTTTTGAAAAGCATCACTCATTGTTCTTAAAAAATAATTACAGTAGAAAATACAATTCACAATGCTAAGGAAAATCGCTAATGAATTAATAACAATACTAATGAAATCTCCTCGTCCTGCTGCACCTGCACTTATATACGCTAATGCTGTAAACTGTAAATGAAAAATCAAATACTGTTTGTTTTTAGTAAGTATTTGTTTAAATAAAAAAAGACAAAAAGCAGTTGTGATTAAGGTATATAATAACGGCATTATTAATTGCTTTATTAATTGTGCGTTTATATTCTTATTTGAGACGATTAACTTTTCCACTTTTCCTTCATGCCAAATTGTTATGCTATGCGCTTGTGTAATTAGAAAAGGGGATGAAGTATTGGCTGTCAGCTTCATCCCATCTAATTCTAAAACTTTCGTATAGGGCACTATATTTTGAGATGCTGCCCAACTTTCCTCTTCAATCTGTTGAATATACCAACTTTGATCTTGTGATTGAACCAGTGTAATCCCAATTATAGGCCCGCTAACGACAACGGATAAACAATACAATTGTATGAAAAAAGTGAGAAAAAGCGAAATTAAGATTTTAGCTTTTCCTTGTTCCATCTGTTTACGGACGCCAATACATTAAATATGAATCCTTTAATGTTTTCTTTTCACCGTGTTCAAAGGATTCTAAAATTAAACTTTGCTCTAACTCATTTACATTTAAAAGTGAAACTCTTTTTTCTTTTAAAAGATCTAAAATATTGCGATTTTTATGAATATATTGAACGATTTCTAACATATCCTTCACCTCTTAAATATATTTTTTAAATAATGATACATCATGAGTTGGATAAATTTCTTTTAGTAATTCAAGTGCAAGATTACGGTATTTAGACTGTAATAGATGCATGTATATAGATAATCCTGAAGCTTCTATTTGCTGTGGCGTAATGCAAATATTCATTGTTGAATCGCCGTGCTGACTATAATACAAGCGTAATTCATCAAATGCTGAATCTTCATATTGTAATAGATACAATATTGGCAGTGTTCTTTTTTTGTCTTGTAAATCTCTTTGTAAGTTTAATAAGTCGCCATAATCATTATTTAACTGAGCAACCATTGCAATATAGTGTGCACTCATTTCAAGCTTTGCCGTATACTTTCCAGTTGCTAATACTTCTCCGAGCAATGAAGAAAGTGCTATTAACGAGCCAGATTTCTTTTTAACAACAGCTTCATACATCTCTTCAGATGTAATCTCGTTTATTAGGTCATGATGCTGACCATCAACTGCTTGAAGTAAGTAATGGCAAAATAAACGGGTAACCTCACTTTTATAAGGTATTTCCACCTTTTGTAGCTCCAACATAACGATACTAACGAAAGCTGTCGAAGCATTAAGCAATACATTCCCCTCTATCCCCCATTTTGATTCATCACCGTCTTCGATATCATCAACAATATCTGTAAAAAGAATCCAAAGTTCTAAAAGATTAAAAACTTCTTGGATAGATTTCGTTAATATACCGCCATTCAATTGAAAATGTAATTTACTTAAATCACTAAAATCACCACCTTCATGTTGATCTAACAAGTAGGTTAAACAACGGCTAAACTCATCCGATAGTTGATAATTACTGACAATTCGCCTTAATGATTGTTTTATTTCTTCCATCATTCACCTTACCAATTATTTATTTTAATTGCGATTTGGCTTTGAGCTACTTCTAACAATCAAAATGAATAGTTAACAATGCAGATATTCTTGGTGTTTGACTTCGGGTATTTCAAGTAAATATTACTTCCACCTTCAAATAACAAAGAAGTTGTGCTTCCTAGAATGAACAAAAGGCAGCGCACATATTGCTAAGAATTCATTACATTAAACATACTTAATTTTGACTGTTATGTATCACCACTTTCAAACGGCATCAGAGGCATAAATAATAAAGGTGATTTCGCTCTTTTGCATGAATGGAAAAGACCATCTATTTACAATCTGTTGAAGAGCTAATCAATTAAAATTGTCATCTACGACTCATGACAGTTATCCTTTTTTCCAATCATTAACTATTATACCTAAAATACTAAAATTGTAAATATATTCATAAATATTAATACCTATTAACAATATAATGCATTAATTTACATAATTCCGCAACTATAGTTTCATAAATTTTATTAGTACAAATATAGCAAGAAAGAATTTAAGTAACTCACTATAAATGCTGTATTTCACAAAGGATACGCTCTATTGCAGGTAAAAATAAATTAAAAGGAATGTTACACAGTGTAAAGAAGTTTTCAATAGGTGACTGCATTATTGTTTCTATATGAGGGACAGCCTCAAAATCAGCTATAAACATCAAGACGAGAAAGGCAATATCGCCGGATTTTTTTAGTTTTGGGAAGAAGCTATTCTGGAGACTATAAATACAAGAATTAAAATATTAGTAGAAGATACATTTCAAAGAGGAGGAAATCATAAGGAAATACTATAAATCTAAGCACAATTCAGTTAGAAGGGCATCAAGAGTGGATTCCACTTCTTGATGCCTTTTGTCCATACTCTGAGCATGTTACCATGCTTTCTACCATACAAAGTAAGATTTAGTAAGCGCGGGCAAACCAAACTGTATGTTGTGCTTCTTTCCCACAATGAATGCAAGTATGCTTTGTAACTGGTGGGTTAAATGGTATATTACGAGTTGTAAATTTTGTTTCTTCTTTTACCTTTTCTTCACACGCATCATCTCCACACCAACCCGCTAAAATCCAACCTGGGATTGTTTCATTTTGTTCAGATTGAGCTAAATGCTGTTTTAACTGTTCCATTGAATCGATATGGGTATGCGAGTTGTTTGCACGGAAAGCTTTTGCTTTTTCAAATAGTCGCGTTTGCATCGTTTCAAGTTCTGTTTCTATGCTTTCAACAATTGTGTCTAAAGAAACAGTTACTTTTTCTTCTTCATCACGGGCTTTCATTAAGCTTTGCTGATTTTCTAAATCACGTGGCCCCAATTCAATACGCACAGGTACACCTTTTAGCTCCCATTCATTAAACTTATAACCAGGTGATTGGTCTGAATCATCAAGACGCACACGAATGCCCTTTGCTTTTAACGTTGCAAAAATTTCATCTAATTTCTCGATAATCTTAGTGTTCTTTTTCCACGGACCAACTGGGATTAACACAACTTGCGTTGGAGCGATTCTTGGCGGTAAAACAAGACCTTGTTCATCACCATGCACCATAATAACAGAACCGATTAAACGGGTAGACGTACCCCATGATGTTGTATGCACATGGACATGTTTATTTTCTTTATTTAAATATTTGATATCAAAAGCTTCGGCAAATTTCGTACCTAAATAATGAGATGTCCCTGCTTGTACGGCCTTGCCATCCTTCATCATCGCTTCAATCGAAAATGTATCAACTGCTCCGGCAAAACGTTCTGATGGCGTTTTTTGCCCATCATAGACAGGAATGGCTAACAGTCCTTCGACAACTTCTTTATAAATAGCTAACATTTGCATTGTTTCTTTGCGTGCATCTTCTTCATCGACATGCGCCGTATGACCTTCTTGCCATAAAAATTCTGAAGTACGGATAAACGGTAGCGTTTTCTTTTCCCAACGGAATACATTGGCCCATTGATTGATTAAAACAGGAAGGTCTCGATAACTTTTAATCCAATTAGAATACAAATGTCCAATCATTGTTTCCGAAGTTGGGCGCAGCGCTAAACGCTCTTCTAATTGTTCACCTGCCGCTTCGGTCACCCAAGGAAGCTCTGGTGAAAATCCTTCAATATGATCCTTTTCCTTTTGGAAAAAAGATTCTGGAATGAGCATTGGGAAGTAGGCATTGCGGTGCCCTGTTTCCTTAAAACGCTTATCCATCTCCGCTTGAATATGCTCCCACAGTTCATAGCCGTCTGGTTTAAAGGCAATACAACCACGAACCGGCGTATAATCCATTAAATCCGCCTTTTGTATCGTTTCCACATACCATTTTGAAAAATCATTTGTTTTTTGAGACATCTTCTTTTCCTCCTATTTTGAAAAATCTATTTTGCTTCGGCAAAATTGCATCTGATTTTTTTCGAGCCTGCTCAAATAGCTCCTTTTAAAATCTGTGATACCCACAGGGACATTTAACTTAATTTGGCATGCATCCATATATTTCGTCTTCATCGCCTAGCTAATGCTAAATCAAGTTCATAAAAAAAGCATAAAGCATCCTAATAAAGGACGTCTTTACGCTAGTTGACGTGGTACCACCTTAGTTCGGCATAATATGCATATTACGCCCTCTAAACGTTTGTAACGAAACGACTCGGTTAGTTGTTAACTGACATCTCCGTGGTAGGGTTCAATAAGAAGGGGTGCTATAGCTCTCAGCCTAGGCTATATTTTCTGTTTCACAATTCTTATTTACTTAGTCACATCATCGATTGTATATGTATACATTAATATACCAATTTGCTAAATGTAATTCAATCATTACGATAGGTAATTGAATGATAAAATATAGTTAGTAATACTACGCTAGCTCTTGTATCATCCTACCCAAGTTCTCCTATTTTTAATAAATGCTTTACTAAAATAAATACCAACATTAAAACATTTTGATGTTTTCATTAAATCAAGTAGAATGAGTTTGAAACACTTATATGAAAGGTGATTATATGCAACGTCAACTAACAGAAAAATTATGGCGTGAAGAAAAATATCGCGTCATGTTCCATAGCCAAAAGCATTACAATCAACTCCGTCTGGCAATGCGCGACATGATGAGCCATGAGCAAATTAAACAATTAATCGAAGTTGCATTACAACAAACGCCAACTGAAGGCAGCATGCGCAATGCCTGTCAGCATATGTGGGGGTATTTCCGTAAAGTAGCCTCAATAGAAGAAAAACGAACATACGAGCAATTGCTTCTTACTTATCGAATACCAGCGCTTCTTTGTTTTTTACAACAATTAGCCATTCAATATAACGTTACTTATTTACGTGAAAGTACTATTTTACAAATACAGTAGAAGTAGTTATTGCCTTTATGCAAGTCTACAAATCAACACCCCTCTTACTATCAAGCTCTTAGGAGAATCTATATGAACACCAATAAGGACAACAATGACGTTATCTTTCTTACTAATCCAACAGAACGTATAATGCATCCATTTTATAATAAACAAATCGTCTTTACAGGGGCTCTTTCCACGATGACACGCGCAGAAGCTGCAAAAAAAGCACGAGCTTGTGGCGGTTTAATGCAAGGGGCAGTCACTAAGGACACCGCTTTTGTTATTCTCGGTCATAACCGACGAGGCAAAAGCACGAAACATTTAAAAGCAGAGCAACTCATCCAACTTGGACACGACATTCAAATTATTGCTGAAGATGATTTTATTTGGCTTATTTCCATGCAAAAAGAGTATATACCATCTTCTTTACAATAACTGCTACTTTGAACTAGCGAACTGCCACAAGCTTGACTATGAACACCGTATAGACGGAACAAATGTAATCTCCTACATAAAAACACGTTGACCAGCTGCGCATCACCGCATCCAATCAACGTGTATTTTAATGTGATTATTTACTATTTTTGCACTACTGGTGCAGGATAGTCAAAGCCCTTTGTATCCACTTCGACTTTTTTCATGATTTGATCTTCTAATGGCTTATCTGTGGCATCACGTTCCACAGCAACGATTTCATCTACCGTTTCCATTCCTTCAATCACTTTGCCAAATGCAGCATATTGTTTATCAAGATGTGACGCTTCTTCTGTCATAATAAAAAATTGAGAGCCCGCAGAATTTAGGTCGTCGTTTGTCCGTGCCATTGAAATGACACCGCGTTCATGTTTTAAATTATTTTCAAAGCCATTCTCAGTAAACTCACCTTTAATCGAATAATCGGGACCACCTGATCCATTTCCTGAAGGATCGCCCCCTTGAATCATAAAGCCAGGAATTACACGATGAAAAATAAGTCCATCATAAAATCCTTTGTTTACTAAGGAAATAAAGTTTGCCACTGTATTCGGCGCTACTTTAGGTTCTAGTTCAACCACAATTTTTTTATCATCGTTCATTGTAATCGTCACAATTGGATTTTCTTTCACAGCCGATGCATAATCTACTTTTTCTTCCGCTGTCTTCTCCTCTTTTGACGTCCCACAACCCGTCACAATAAAAACTACTGCCATTAGGCTAAAAACAACATACAATACTCTAGATTGTGCCAATAGTCTTTCCACTCCCTATATCAGTTTATTAAAGTATATAACTATGAGATTATTCATCACAACTTTAAACTTACAAATGAATAGTAAAAACAGCGATTTCAGGCGGAACCATAAAACGAGCAGCGATTCTAGACGTGCCAATACCCGTATTGACATAAAGCTGCATGCCATTGTCTTTATTAATCGTATAAAATCCATCATCATATTTTTCAGCCAACGACGTCTTTATAGTTTTCATAAAGGGAATCCTTATTTGCCCTCCATGACTATGTCCAGCTAACAGCAAATTAACAGAAGTATCTTGTAAAAGCTCTGCCATATCTGGCTCATGCATCAGTACAATTTCATAATCATACGTATCATCCATTTGCGATAGCAATAGGTCTATATCCGGCTTTCCAAGTAAACCATCATCCATTCCTCCGATAAATAGCTTTTTATCATTCGTAACGGGAACCGTAACGCCACTATTATTCAATAATGTAAACCCAGCATTCGTTAATAAATCTTCATATATTTTAAAAGCTCCGCCACCATAATCGCGATTTCCCCATACAGCAAATTTTCCAACCGTCGCGTTAAGTTGCGATAAACTATCAGTGACTTCTTGTTTTTTTGGAAACGTAGAAAAATTTTCGAATAAATCCCCTGTAAACACAATCATATCAGGCGAAATTTGATTAATCTTTTCGACTAAACGATTTAATTGATTGACGGTATATGTTTCACTAACTTGAATATCTGATATTTGAACTATTTTAACTGATGCGCCTTTGTCTTCATTTAAATGATACGAATGAACGACGAGCATCTTTGGTTCAATTTTAAAAGCGTATCCTACAAGTAAACCTATTAATACTACGACTAATAAAACGATTTTTACAACTCTTTTAAAGTTCTTCATTCGACTGCGAATGCCCCTTTCAAACTGATAGGTGCGTATTAAGCTCTTTTCACAACTGAAAAGGTACTAAAAAAGAACGTGCACCCAACCGATGCTCGCTCTTTGTTTATGTTGATTTAACTAAATCAGACCTTATGGTAAAACGAATATACGAGTCTACTACCACCACTCCATACTGTAAATCATTTTTATCGAAGATGCCATACATTATTACCGAAAAATTGCTAAAGCTATAGGGTTTTAAAGTATCACTTATGTATAATAGAGGAAAGTCATATTAAGGACGTGGTACAATGCGAATCGAAAGAGTCAGTATTCCTAAATCGGCACAGCCTATAATTAGTACATCTAGTAAAGGCGACCAATCAAAATGGCGTATTGGTGACAAATGGGTAAAACAAAATGCTCGTGGCTATGAGGGTCATGCAGAAGTATTGGCGACTCTTGTACTTAGCTGCTCCTGTTTGCCTATCAACCGCTACGTTCAATACTTTCCTTGTGAAATTGAATTACCTGATGGTGAAATGACTAAAGGATGTTATTCATATGATTTTCGTGGAGATTTACAAGAAGTTACACTCGAACGGTTATTTGAGGCAAATTTCACCTCAACTGATGCTATTACTACGGACAAGACACTATCAACAGCAGAGAAATTTCAGCAACTATCTGCACAAATTGAAAGCTTTACAGGGCGTAACGTACGAAAAGAATTGGCACAATTATTTGCTTTTGATGCACTCATTTTAAATGAAGACCGTCATACAAATAACATCCTTTTTTTGTATGACCCTAAGCATAAATCATGGTCACTCGCCCCTATTTTTGACAATGGGCTAAGCCTATTATCTGATGAAAAAGATTATGCACAAGGTAAACCGATTTCCATTTTAAAACGAAAAGTAAAAGCAAAGCCACTTAATTCATCGTTTGCAAAGCAACTTTCACTTTATGACGGCCCACCGTTTATTAATAAAAAGCTTTTAATGGCACGCCTGGAAGATAATCCTTTAGATTTTGGCCGTGCAAAAACCGTTTTACTATCACAACTGAACGACCCTATATTTCAAAAGTTATGGATAGAAGGTGATAATGATGATTGATTTTATGAAATTTGATGTCATGTGGATGGACGAGGTAATTGCTTCCGTAGATTTAAAGCCAGCTAATGGTGGTACACCTTATGTTGTTAATTATATTGAAGATTTCAATAAGCAGTTTTCACCAAACATGGAAGGGCATATTACCCTCGAAGAATTAGAACGTTGGTTGAAATGGCGGACTTTCCCCCCTACTCGTATGAATGCACAGGAACTTCTTGAAAGTCTAGGTTTACAAGCCTATAATCGCTGGGGCATTGTCCGTAAAACACATGGCGTTATGGCAGATGACGAGATTTGGTTACGCTTTAAAGGTGAAACATTGACACATCGAGATGTCTGTTTACGTAAAGATTTATACTACCCTGATTTGGAAACATAATGGAGAATAGCTATTAATTAAGTATTTGGCCAAACTTTGCAATCGCTTTCGAGCAGCCATTTATGCTCGGCTTCAAATATCCGTTCTGTCCATGGGGCATTTTCTGCTATTGCAATAAATATTTTTTTGCAAAAAATATTCTAACCATACAATTTTTAATCCTTGAAACAGCGAATTAAGTGTTGGATTAAAATGATAACCCTCCACTATAACACCAACGAGATTCTTTTTGATAAACTGGGTGAATATTTGAGATGGAGGGATTCTTATGATAGATCCAAACGAAATAACATATCTTGAAAAAACTTTAAAGCAATTAACAATTACAAATAAAAAACTTTCAACAGATATAAATCATCAAGATTATCGTTTTAAAGATTTACAAAAATATATGGTTGAATATAAAAGTGAACTGGATAAATTTGAAGTGTATAATTACCAACAAACATTAAGTATGATTGATAAGCGAGGTTTCGCTCATGTGACGGAACGTGAGCAGATAAGAAAGCTAATTACCTCTCCATATTTCGGACGATTCGATTTTTTATATCTTGGAGACGACCTTTGTGAGGCAGAAACAATTTATATTGGACGTTTTGGTTTTGCTGATGAAGAAGGAACGCAATTAATTTACGACTGGCGTGCACCCGTTTGCAATATGTACTACGAGTTTGAAATTGGTAAAGCACATTATGTTGCGATGGATAAACAATTTGATGGTGAGCTTATTAAAAAACGTCAGATTAAAATAGAAAATTCTAAACTGCAATATGTGCTTGATAGCTCATTAACGATACAAGATGAAGTTCTTCAGCAAACATTGAATCAGTATGCAAGTGAAAAGATGAAAACAATCGTCACATCGATTCAACGGGAGCAAAATAAGATTGTGCGAAATGAATCCGCACATAATGTCATCATTCAAGGCGTTGCTGGCTCAGGAAAAACAGCTGTTGCTTTACATCGCATCGCCTATTATTTATATAAGTTCCGTGATACGTTACAAGCTGAACGTATTTTTATTTTGTCCCCTAATAAAGTATTCGGCGACTATATTTCTACTGTCCTCCCTGAGCTTGGTGAAGAGCCGATTCGTTCCTTTACTTTGGACGAGTTTACTTCAAATTTATTGCCAGCTACTGTAACATTTACACCATTTGAAGAAGAAACGAAAAGCATTATATCGAATCCAAACAGTGCGTTGGCTACTCGTGCAAAAATCAAAGGAAATTATCAATTTGTACAAAAACTACAAGCTTTTTTGAATCAATTAGACTTGAAGCTTCTTAAAAACGAAAGTATAACCTTTGCTGGTGTAGAACTAAAAGCAGATTATTTACAAGGGCGTTTCCTTCAATATAGAAAAGAGCCGGTTGTCATACGATTAGAGCTTTTAGCAGATGATATTATTCTTGTACTCAAGTCCAAGCGAACTAGAGAAGGTAAATTACCAACTAAAACTGAAATTACAAAGCTCTTAAAAAAGCGTCTCTTGTTTACTTCACCATTCGCAATTTACCGTGCCTTTATTGACACACTTGGCGAAAATATAGTTAAGTTTTCAAAAAGGCGATTTGAATTTAATGATGTCTACCCTTATCTATATGTCCAAATTTATTTTAAAGGAATTAAAAGATATGAGCTTGTCCAGCACTTTGTGTTGGATGAAATGCAAGATTATACTCCTATTCAGTATGCAGTATTGTCTAGTGTGTTTACTTGTAAACGAACAATTATTGGTGATTTTAGCCAAGCGCTTTTGCCGTATGACACGATATCAAAAGAGGCATTTGCAGCCATGTATAATAATCTAGAATACGTAGAATTAACAACAACCTACCGATCATCGTATGAAATTGCCATGTATGCAAAAAAGTTTATACTTAATGGTGAAATTCATCCGATTGAAAGGCATGGGAGGGAACCAATTGAATTAATGTATGACACATTAGAACAAATGGTAAAACAAATCCATGAAAATGCGAGGAATGACTATCAATCTACCGCTATTATCTGTAAAACAGAGAGGGACTTACAAGTGTTGAAAGAGCATTTAAACTTATCATTTACAGTACTGGACGGTCTATCAGAAAAGTTTGAAACAGGGCTACTTTTAACCACAATACAGTATGCAAAAGGACTTGAGTTTGATATGGTCATCATCCCCTTTGTAAACAAAGCTAATTATCATACTGAATTTGATAATGGACTACTTTATATCGCTTCCACACGGGCAATGCATGAATTAATGCTTTTAGTAGACAATAACGCCCCTTCTCCATTACTGTAATGTTTTTAGTATAGCGATGATGGATTCCAAATCTTTCATCGCTATTTTTAATTGAGTAATTAAATCATCCGTTACATGAAAAAAGTCATCTTTAAAGGTGGACGATTGTAATATTTGTAGTAGATTGAAATCTTCTTTCGATTGTTCCATTTCCCGAAATAAATTGGCAATGCTTGTAATCGAGAAGTGTGCACTACGTAACGTACGAATAATTAGCAATTTTTGTATATCGCGCTCAGAATAGATTCTTCGATTTTGTGTGTTTCTCTTTACAGTAAATAAATTGTTCCGTTCCCAATTCCGTAATGTTTCTTCTGTTAACTGAAGCATTGACGCGACAGTTTTGTGGGAAAATGTTTCAGTTGAAGTTGGTTGATTTTGCAATAAGTGTTCAACCGTTTTAACTGCTTTTAAAGCATAATCATATTCTGTTTGCAAAAAGCTTAAATAGGATTGTGCAGCATGTAAACATTCCTTAAACTGTTCGCTACCGCTTAGTAGTACTATTTTCGTGGCTTTTTTCCGCAGATTATTTTGAATAAATTCTTGTCTAAAAGCAAGCCGAGCAATTTTCATTTGTATTAGATGAAGATAAGAATATTCTCTGTAACCATTCTCTTTTCTCGGCACAGGCGAAATAAACTTCCATTCTTCGTAAATTCGAACCGTATTCGGATGAACCTGAACTAGTTGGGCAATTTCACTAGTTCTCATAAAAGACCGCCTCACTAACTAAAGATAGGATGTGATGATATTTAATAAGTATATCAAATGGTAAATGCCAGTGATAACAATAGCTAGGTCAATGGGGTACCAATCCATAGAATAAAAGAAAATGATTGATTATCGGCATAAAAAAGCACCCAATGAAGCAAGATATGCTCCCAGGTGTAGGCATCTAAAATAAAATTTTGAGAGCATATCATTTGTGATAGTGAGGTGCTATCAAAGTAGCCACTCTTTACTTCCAAAAGGTTATTTACTTTTTATTACATAGCCGTTGTCTTTTTAATAGAGGACATCTGTATTATTTGTAATAACAATATTTTCTTTATTAATAGTTACTTCCTTCGAATCTTGTTTGAAAACATGGATAATCCCATCTACTACGTTTTGAATAATGTGGTCATCAAATGTTGCCTCCGTGCGCAACACAACTGAACATGTTATTTCTTGATTCTTCGTATCGCCTATATTGGATTCAAAGGTTGCCGAAACTAGAACATCTTCACCTTTTAAACCTGTTTGTTCTGCTATGAGTGATTTTACATCTGCCTCTTTTGCCTTACGCCACTGCGTTGTTTCTTCATCCACTTCTTCCATCACTCTTACCTTCATTTCACCATTTGGCAAAAACTCAGTCAATTCACTTGTCACCTCTGGTTTTGGTTTTTTTTGCCCAATAAGATAGTACGATACAGCAATCATCATTACCAAAAGCGAAAATAGTATTGTTTTCTTAGAAATCCTTTTCAACATAATCACACCTTTTTAATTCACTCGATATGAATAGTTAACTACTAAAGTTCCGCCCACAAGACTTCCTAATGAAACATCATTGAAATTTATAATTTTATCTGCTAGAAGAACACGTTTATATAAAATATATCCTCCCGTACTTACGATAATATTATTGTTATTTTTTATGTA
The DNA here is from genome assembly GCF_002982115.1 of Lysinibacillus sphaericus. Lineage (GTDB taxonomy): Bacteria > Bacillota > Bacilli > Bacillales_A > Planococcaceae > Lysinibacillus > Lysinibacillus sphaericus. Next base: position 3,438,285 of record NZ_CP019980.1, read on the forward strand.
GGTGTTTGTATTCCCTACGATAAAGCCAGAAGGGGGTATACCCAAAATGGAAACATTATTTACCGTTATTCTATATACATCTTTTCCAGGAGCTATGGGGCTACCTGTAGTATAGTTCACAGTATATATAGTTATATCTCCAGAGCCTACTATGTTCGTAAGTCTTAAACTATAATTATAATTTGTATTTGCTTTAATAGAATCTCTACTACTTCCAATTGTTCTTGCTCTTGAAACCTCTTGATTAGAAATTTCAGCATTAACAATAATCCCTTCTCCAACTGGAATATCATAAACTACCGAAGGTTCATCATTAAAATCATGATTTGCATGTTCATTTAAGTAATCAAATACAATTCCTAATCTTCTATCAATTTCTTCTTGATCAATATCATTTTCATTCCCATCATTGACTTCCGCGGTAATTGATTCTGCTAAAGCTCTATTTTCTTCTATACCTATTGAAACTAATAATAAAAATAATACAAACATGAACTTTTTCATAAATTCTTCACTCCTATATTTTTTTACTTTTAAGGATGATTAGGTTATTTCTCTACTTTTTAATATTTAGTAAAGAATTAGTATCATTAGACAATTTAGCATTTCTCTAAAAGTACTCCGCTACACATCATTTGCTGTAAAATTGATAGAAGACAAACAATCTCGAAAAATTCATTTACATAATTTAACTACTATTAAAACTTGTATGAATCATCATAGCTTCAATCTCCCTTCAATTATTTTTTAATAATTTATCAGAATTTTTCGTTTGTTTCAATTAAAAATAGATGGCTATTATTAAAAATCTAATGTCTCTGACCAATATGGACTTCGCTAAAATTCATTCAGGTTTTGTCATTGATGCGGCTAGTGAAACATTAAGAGATTTAGAAGATGAGCGTTTAACCACACTGTTAGCCACTAAAACAATTATTTTAAAGCGTGTTCAAAAATATTCAACAACCGCCAATTCTATTATTGCGCTTATTGGTAGTGGCGGAGCATGTAAATTATCGCTTACCAATTGTTCATTGATGGAAAGCTTGAAGAAACCATTAAGCTGTAGATCACCACATGTTTCATGCATTATTACAAAATATCTCAATCGTACACAAGCACCTCCGATTGTTGACAATGGGAGGTGCTGTTTTCAGAAAGATTTTTTGTAATCATAGGATACAGGCCTCTTGCTATATTTCTGAATCACTAGAGTTTAAGAAAAATCGCTTATTTTTCTGGACTTTTAGAAGCATCTAATAAAACTACCCCTCCAATTATTAATACTATGCTAACTAATGTCATGATACTGAATGGTTCTCTCCAAAAAAGTATTCCAATTACCGCTGTTAATGCTGTGCCTACTCCTGACCATATCGCATAAGCTAAACTTAAGGGAACCGTTTTAAGGCATAATGATAAAAAATAAAACGCTAGTCCAAAACTAACGATAATTCCTATGGAAGGGAATAATTTTGTAAATCCTTCCGATAATTTAAGCATTGTCACGCCAACTATTTCACTAATAATGGACATTCCTAAAGCCATATAACCTTTCATATATTACCTCCGATTCTATAGGTTAATGCGCGCTACCACTTGAGAGTCTTAATACGACAACTCCACCAATGATTAGGGCTAAACCTAAAAATTTTTTAAAATTAAAACCTTCTTTATAAACAATAACGCCTACCAAAGAGGTTAATGCTGTACCTACTCCCGACCATATCGCATAAGCCGTAACCAATGGAATTGTTTTAAGAGATAAAGATAAGCAGTAAAAAGCTATCCCCATACCTATTACAACTCCAATGGAAGGGAATAACTTTTTAAATCCATTTGATACTTTTAGCATTGAACTACCAATTACTTCGCTTACGATGGCTATTGCCAAAATTACATATGGATTCAAGATTAATTCCTCCTATTTTTTCATATTTACTTTTTTGCATAATGTATCCTCTAGATAGTTTCAAATACTATACAGATTTCGTCATTTCACCTTTTCGAAAGAAGGTCAAAACATCCATTTATAAACTGGTTCAGCTGATTCAGGCACCACAAAAAGGCACCCGGCTGTCTTGCCGCGCGCCTTCTGTTCTATCAGTATGCATGCTCTGTTCCCTTCCAGTCTGTCACGCCCGATAAGGATATGTAATCTCTTCAACATCGTCCTAACCCGGAGCACCTCTATTGCTCAGGCTAGTATGTCTATGCGTGGGGCAAACGGGCTAGAAGGTAATCCTAGATTCAACATCACGAAGCTATACTTTATTTGATTTGATTCAAATTGTTTTGCGGTGATTCATTGCGCATGACTCTTTCGATATTTTGGACAAAGAAACGATACCTTGCTTCATGAAATTTTGTGCCATCCGGCATACCTGCAGAATGCGGGGTTAAGACAACATTTTTCAAAGTTCGTAGTTTACTATCTAAATCTAATGGCTCCACAGCAAATACATCCAGACAAGCTCCACCGATTACATTATTTTCTAAAGCTTCAATCAAATCATCTTCGCATACAATCGGCCCTCTTGCTGTATTTACCAATAATGCATCGCTTTTCATTTGCTTTAAAAATGTTTTATCGACTAAATTTCTTGTAGACTCGTTTAGAAAAATATTGATTGTAATTACGTCAGAATTTCTAATTAATGTATCCAAATCAACCAATTCTACATCATTATTACTTTGAATATTTTTATTCGTGTCATATGCTAGAACATTCATTTTAAAAGCTTTGGCCAGTTCCGCTACTCTGGAGCCAATCGCCCCAAAACCTATAGTACCAATTGTTTTTCCTAGCAACTCGCTGCCAGTATACTCTAGCTTCGTTTCATCTCCTTTATTTTTCATAAACTGATCCAAGAACGAGATATTTTTGTAATACCCAAGAATCAATGCCATAATATGTTCGGCAACTGCATTCGCATTGACTCCAGCCGCATTACTTACCCAAATATTTCTTTTGCTACAAGCTTCAATATCAACATTGTCAAAACCAGCGCCCGTCTGAACAAATTTTAACTGTTGTGCTTTATTTAATAAGGCTTCATCTACTTCGATATGCTCTGGAATTAATACATTCGCTTCACTGATAAATTCTTCGATTCGCTGAGGTTCAACGATTTGAATAGTCCAGTTTTCAGGGAACGATTGCGTAACTCTCTGTTTAGAATAATCGTTAAAGTAACCTGTGATTAACACATTCATTTATGCTACAACTCCTATAATCAATTTATGCTTGAGCCCAAGCTTCAAAGAAAGTACGCTTTATATTGGCAATAACTAGCTTAGGTGATTCATTCTCAAGAGAACCCACTTCAAATGTCAGCACAGGCTTTCTTGTTGGTTTTGGACGTGTAAAAAAGTCAATGTCATTTAGCGTTTGGATGAACTTTGTTAACTCGCCAACGCCAACTTCTGAATCCTTCACTCCAAAAGGAATATGCTTATCGCCGAAATAATGGGCTTGTCTGTCTTTCAAATAACAATTTCCGATATGAATATGCGTGAGATAATCTTTGGCAAGCCACAATGATTGATGTGGATTTTCTCCCATAATCGGAAGGTGACTTTGATCTAGGAGCAGACCAAAATTGTTATACTCACTTTGGATTGTTCTTGCTACATGTACCGCCTCATGGGTAGGGCCCAGCAAATATTTGCGGTCAACATGCCGATCCCCGATTTCTAAAGAGATACAAAGCTCATACGTACCCGCTTTCTCTTTCGCATACTTGCATAGTTCCATGGTTGAAGCTATAAAAGCGTTTATATTATGTTGTTTGTTTTCTTCTCCTTCAAATTTCCCCGTCACGATGTGCATGATTTTTGCTTCCATTTCATAGCAATGGTCAATCAGCATTTGACACTTTTTAATTGAGTTGTTTCTTATAGCCGGGTCTAAGGAGCTTAGATCAATGTGTAATTCTCGAAACGCATCTCCGCCATTAAAAATCGTTTCCACACCACTGTACTGCATATACTTTTTAGCGAGATCCCTTGTCTCTTTATCGGCGATATACGAGACTTCCACTGCCGTAAAAAAGGGGTCTTCCAGTATAGTCAGCAGACTTGAAACCATCTGTTCCGGCTTGCTTTGTGGAAAGGGAAACAGCTTCGGCAGGACAATCCCGATGCTCGCCATTTTTTCCAGTTGATCCATCATACGATTTTACCTGACTCGATAAGTGCTGGCAGTTCTTTCACAGTATCAAGAACATGTGTATGATAATACTTGCCCCATACTTCAATTGGTGTCGAACCTTGGGTTACACCAATAACCGCTTTACAGCCTGCGTTATAGCCTTCGAGCATGTCTGCTGGCGTATCGCCAATTTTAATCACATTTCTCACATTTTGAACGTTTAAATATTCCATAGCTTTGAAAATCATAAATGGCGCTGGGCGTCCTTTTCCCTCCGGAACCATATCAAGATCTACCGCATAATCAATCAAACCATCCTTCACCCAGCCAAGTGACTCCATAATAACGCTGTTGATTTCTTTATGAAACCCTGTGCCTGTCGCTACTTTAATGCCATTTTCTTTGCACCATTTAAGCGTTTCCGTTGCTCCCTCAATTTCTCGGCAATTCTCCTGATAATAAGCAATCATATATTCGGTATATCGATCATAGAGTTTGACAGCCTCATCTTGAGTTGAGTTGTCGATATCTACTTCAAAATTTTTAAAATCGATAAAGTTCCCTTTTGTTCTCGCAATTAAAAATTGATACAAATGAATCTTGTTTGTTCCCATATGGTTGCTGATTTCATCTTTTGTAACGTTTAATCCGTAATCCACAGCTGCTTTATAAAGACAATCCCTAACTCCGTTATTATCCTCTACAAGGGTACCAGCTAAATCGAATACAGCTAATTCAATATTATATTTCATTATAAAACTCTCCATTTCTGTTATATGTGGGGTGAAACTACTTGCTGCTCTGTGCAGCAGTTCATTATTTATGTCTTTTACTGTTTCAGAATTTTGTCTAGCTCTTTCTGCGCTTTGTTTTTCGCCTCTTTTAATGCTTTTTCCGCAGGGATATTTTCAATTAGTACTTTGTCTTTCGCTAATTCGATTTCAGCATAAATTTTACCACCGGTCGGATCAACAAAAGGTGCAATGCCATTTGTTTTTATCTGTTGCAAAGGAACTGATAAGTTTGGGTTTTCTTTTAATTTATTTTGGAAAATTTCCGTGTTTTCAGCGCTTTCTCGAATTGGAATATATCCCGTTTCTACTGCCCAGTAAGCTGTTTTATCTGCCTCCGAGAAGAACTTTACAAATTCCCAAGCACCCTGCTGTTGTTCTTTAGGAGAATCTTTGAACAAGTTAAACATGACAGAAGTAGCGACTGGTCTCGGTTTGCTTCCGTTAAATCCTTTTTGCATTCCTGTTGCTATTTTATTGAAATCTAAGTCTCCTCCATCACCTGAAGAACCCGTATATCCCGCTGATTTCCCATTCATTACATTGTCAATCGTTTTATACCACCATTCCCAGCCATTTCCGCCATAAACAGTGTCCATTATTTTGTCCTCATGAATCCACTTTCTAATATTATCCCAAGCATAAATCCATTCATCGGAATCGATTGTAACGGTTTTACCGTCTTCACTGACGATATCCCCACCAGCTGAACGGGCATAATCAATCATATGTTCTGAATACCACATAATCGACCAACCAGTAATTCCTTCTTTTTCTTTAATAAGCTTGGCTGCTTCCGCTAATTCCTCGAAGCTTTCCAAAGCATTATAATCAATATTGTATTTATCAAAGATATCTTTTCTGTAATACATCATTTGTGAAGAAACAAATGCCGGCACACCCAAGGTTACATTATTGTACAACCCTTGCTCCAAAAGAAGAACGTCGTCTTTTTTATATTCTGGTTGATTAATTTGATCTTCTAAGGAAAGTAAAACATCACTTTTTGCCAACTTCATAAATTCCGGATAGCGGTTAATTGCTAAAGCAGGAGGTTTACTAGCTGCAAGTGAAGCTTGCAGTGCTTGTAACGTCTCAGTGTAGTCCCCTTGGACAATCGGTACGACTTCATATTTGTCATTACTTTTGTTAAAATCTTCGATGATTTTTTCCATCGTTTCTCCGAGTTTACCGCCAAGACCATAATAGAATTCAAGTTTAATTTTTTCCTTATCGGACGCTACACTTGCATTTGTATCTTTGGAAGCCTTGTTCGAGCAACCCATTAATGCTGTCAATATAAGTGCAAAGCACATGAGAGACAGAAGTACCTTTTTAATCCTGCTTTTACGTTTTTCCACTGTTGTTTCCTCCCAATTAATTATTGTTTTAGTCTCATGCTTCCAACATAACTTTTCATAATTATCGGAATATAGTCGATTCGCATCACCACCTCATCTTATTTATTAACATAGAGATTAGCCATTGAATGGATAATTCTTTTACTAAAAATAGCCAACAGCAGCAACATTGGCACTAGTGAAACTGCGCAGGCAGCCATTGCCAAAGGAAAATCCATTCCATAACCTGCTTGACTCATAAATAACCTTCTCAAACCAATTGTGACAAACATGTTTTCTTCTGACTTGATTAACAGTGAAGGCCACATATAATTGTTGTAGCTATAAATAAATGTGATTAATACCAATGAAGCAATTGCATTTTTGCAATAAGGAATATACACGGTGAAAATAAGCCTTAAATGCCCTGCTCCATCCAATTTAGCTGCATGTACCACATCCTTAGGCACCTGAATAAAAGCTTGCCGCAAGAAAAATATGGCAAAGATACTGATACTTTCACTGAAGATGTAACCCATATGCGTATCCAGTAAATTCACTTCAGACAGCAAAATAAAGGAGGGGATGTAAGTGATAGCTGATGGCAACATATACGTCGCCAATATTAGTGCAAAGCAAAATTTCACCCATCTTTTCTGAAACGTGGCGAATACATACGCTGCAAGTATTGCTGATACGATTTGAATCACGATAATAATTAGACTCACGTAAATACTGTTCCACAGATAAAACAGTATATTGGTATCGGTAAATAACCTAATGTAGTTGTCAAAGTGAAAGGTTGTAGGAAAAAATTTTCCGCTGTATATTTCACTTTTTGGTTTAATAGAAATCATGAACATCCAGATGAATGGAAAGATCATCGTTATGCTTAATAAAATTAATGCTGTATAATTTATACCAACTTTTAATTTTGCCAAGTTCAAATCCCCACCTCATTTCTTAAACAAGTATTTAGATAAAAAGAAGTTAATCGCGCTAATCAGCAGACAAAGCAGAAGGAAAATTATCGCCAATGCCGAAGCAGATCCCGTTTCATACCACTCGAAAGCTAACACGTAGAAATAATATAAAATTGTTGAAGTTGCACCTGAAGGTCCACCTTGCGTCAAAATGTAAATCTGATCATAGGCTTTAAGCGAGTTTAAAGTATAAAAAATGAATAAAAATACAAGGATAGGCGAGATTGCTGGCAATGTAATTTTTATTAATTTTCGTAATCCTTTTCCACCATCTAAATCATTGGCTTTCTCCACCTCTGGATCTAATTTTGCCATTGCCGAGGTTAGCAACAATATACCAAGACCTAAATATTGCCAAATAGTGACGATAATGACTACTGCCATTGCGGTGGTTTGACCTCCCAACCACTTAACTGGCTCTGCACCTAGTTCTTTTAGAATTGCATTAACAATGCCTGAATCCGTATCAAATATACTGACCCATACCATTGAAACGACCACAGTTGGTGTAATCCATGATGAAAAAGCGGAAGCGACAAAAAAAGTACGAAACGCTTTAATCTTACTTAACGGTATAGCTACAAGTAATCCAATTAGGATTGGCGGAAGCACTGTGAAAACTGTAAATACAAGCGTATTCATTAAAACTTTCACAAAAAAGGAATCACCCATTATATTTTTATAATTTTCTAGCATTACATAATCATAGGTAGGTGAAATGTAATCCCAATTTGTAAAGCTAATGTGAAATGTTTTTATCATTGGATAAATCCAAAAAATAATTAAGGGAATAAGTATTGGTAACAACAGTGCAAGCGACCATAGATTGTCTTTCCCATTTTTAATGCTGATTGGCTTAGCCATCTATGCATGCCCCCTAATCAGTTCATTGATGTTTTTACCATCACATTGGTGTGAGATTTCAAACAACCTAGCTAAAGTAGGTGCAATGTTCTCGATATGCGTTTGTTCAATTATTTTGCTATCCTCGATTTGATGACCGATACACACCATAAATCCATTCATTTCATCCACATTGGACTGATGATAACCATGCAAGCTTTTCAAATTCTTGTACTTCGGTTGTTCTGGAGGAACAATGTCTTCACCGCATACCGTATTGTTCATATCTAAAATACCGACTGGTTGATAGTCAGAACTGGAGTGACTTGCTAGCTGATGAAAATGATTCACTTGTGGAAATTTGCTAAAAAACTCCATAATTTCTTTGTTATGCTGATGTTCCAACAAGCTATAAAATAACAACGCTCCACTTCCGTCGCCGACAAATCGTATTTCTTTGTTGTACAAACTCTGCCGCCAACGACTTTGCGCTAAAACCTCATTTGGATAAAAGAATGATTGAACGTCGCTTTGCCCATGATCAGAAAAGATAATCAAGTTGTATGGTTGTTGCAACTTTCGCAACAACTGATCAATTTGGGCAATATGTTCAATTAGCCGACCTAGGCAATCAACTGCCTCCTTCGAGTCCTTCCCGTGTAGATGGGAAAGTGCATCATATCCGACAAACCTTGCAGCGATAAAGTCGTATGCTTCTGATTCAATGGCTTGTAATATCTCACGCAATGATGTGTTATCGATGTTTTCCACTGAAGCGTTTCCTTGCAACTTTTTTTTGCTGCTGGATTCTGTAACTAAATCATGAATATAAGGATTTCCTGTTGTTAGCGGCCAATGGATACAGCAGCTTTTCAATGCATTTTTGGCAAGTGAATAAAATAAGGTCTGTTTATGTAGTGTTTCATTACAAATGATGTCGTGATCTCCGTACAGCTCTATTCTTTCCATCGTTTTAGAATGGGTGACAATATTATCCACCACAAAATGTTTGGGATGATGGTTCCCCGTTATCGCCGTCGCATGAGCATTAAAAGTAACGGATGGAAACGTTGTAATTAGTTTTTTACAGTATGAAAATCCGTTATTGATAAAATCCTGTGAATATCGTGCAAAGATTTCATGACTTACACCATCTAATGAGATAAGAATATTCATTGCGGGCTCCTTAAGTTTTTTTGTGTATTTTTGTCGAACATATGGACCTGTTTTGCATACATTCCTACGTTCAACTTCTGACCCTGCGTATAAGTTTCAGTAAAGCTTTTTTTCACTATAAAATTGAAGGATTGATATGTTAGATGTAACAACACATCCGTACCAATAATTTCAGTAAACAGCACCTCCATTTCTAAGGTATTGTTCTTATCTTCTGAAATGAAGCAATGTTCAGGCCTAATACCCGCTACAACCTCCGTGTGGCTTTTTAATACTTCTATTGGCAAATTTGTCTCCAGCAACACTCCATCTATATCTACATAGACTTGTCCATTTCGGTCTATCAGAAATGCATTTAAATAATTGATAGGCGGTGAGCTAATAAAATTCGCCACGAACATATCCACTGGACTATCAATTATTTCCATAGGTGTACCAATCTGCCTAAACTTTCCTTCTGCAATAATGGCGATTCGATCTCCAAGGGTAACAGCCTCCACTTGATCATGCGTGACATAGACAAACGTAGAATTTAGTCTCTCATGAAGCTTTTTAATTTCAATTCTCATTTCATTTCGTAACTTCGCATCCAGATTGGATAACGGCTCATCCATTAAGAAGACTTTTGGTTCTTTAACTATGGCTCGTCCAATTGCAACCCGCTGTTTTTGCCCGCCCGATAATTGACTCGGAAATCGTTTCAACAATGGCGTTATTTGTAAAATATCTGCTGCCGCCTTGATTCGTTTTTCTCTCTCCGCCTTTTTTACCTTTTTTATCTTCAAACCGTAAGCCATGTTCTCAAATACCGTCATATGCGGATAAAGCGCGTAATTTTGAAAAACCATCGCTACTCCTCTATCCTTAGGCTCCAATTCATTTACACAAACATCCCCAATATACACTTCACCTTGCGTAATTTCTTCAATACCGGCAATCATACGTAGCAAAGTGGACTTACCACACCCTGACGGACCTAGCAGTACCAGAAACTCTTTATCTTTGATATCAAGATTAATATTATCGAGCGTGGATTTTTCACTTGTATATTGTTTTGATAAAGACTTCAACGTAATACTCGACATTCTTAAAATTCCCCCATTTATATTATTGTTGATCCGTTATAGCTACTTCGAAGTGATGATTCCACTAATCTCTGGTAAAATCTTGTCTATTGCATGTACGCCAGAAGATATTGATATAAGGAACGCAACCAAATATCGCCGACAGAATGCTGTAAGATAATGTAAATACATCACCTGATCATTTTACTCTAACTATCAACATTATTTATTTTGTTGTTCAATTTTCTTTGTACATTTGATAAAATTATCCTAAATAAGGTTAAAACCTTTGTTTGTACAAAATTTATTGTACACTCAATATAAACTTTATGTGTTAACTGGATATTAATCGCTTGTTAATTTAAAAATGTTTTTTGTAAATCAATTGTATGAGTTTAGCAAAATGATGAAGGAGTGTTTACATGGAACAGAAACCAACCAAGGATTGTGCAGGAGTGTCGCAGAGTCGTAACGAATTACGCGCTCAGGTCATCGAGGCCATCGCGCAGACGATGGATTTGTATGGCGCTAATCATTCATTCGGTAAGCTATATGGCATTATGTTTTTCGAGGATAAACCGATGACACTTGAGGACATGAAAGACTATATGAACATGAGTAAGAGCAACATGAGCTATGCCATCCGATCGCTGATGGATTCTAGAATGGTCACCAAGTTGGAAGAGAAAAAGGAACGAAAAGATCAATATGTGGCGGAGACCGATTTTTTCCAAACATTTCGTGTCTTCTTTACACTGAAACTCCAGCGGGAAATCGATATCATGCTTGGGGCAATCAACCAGGTGATTCCCGAGCTATCTGAAATTGCACTTGCGGAGGGTACCCCCGATGCCGAAAGACAGGAATGCTTGCGTGACCTACATAAGTTACGACACGGTGTATCGTATTACACTTGGCTTCAGAATTTCGTGAATCGACTTCGGGACGGAGATTTTTTAGATTTGCAATAGTGAGCGCTAGGCTATTTAGAAGCGAGTGACTTTGGCTACTGTCTTGTACTGGCAAGAACGTTTTTTGAAATTAAGTAGCTGATGAACATTATCATAAAACAACGAAAGCGCCATAACGCATGCTGGCGAGTCGAGGCGGTTCTATATTTATTGATGGAAAGCTCGAAGAAACTTTTTAAATTGTTGATAACCAAGTTTTTGAAACATTATTACATGTAATAGCTCAGTAGCACACAAAAACAGCCCCTCCGATTGAACAATCAGAGGGGCTGTTTTTGAATGGCTTTCAAAACCCTATAAATAAACCTAACTAATACTGCCTCTTATCATGAAAATCTTATTCATTCGCATTTTGTTTCTACTATTTATAAAATAAATAAATTATCAATTCCCCCTAATCACCCCCTATAAAAAACGATTTTCCCACTAAATTTAGCAAAAACTCTCTAACAATTTTAATCAAATATATAAGTTGATTTTAATTTTAAAAAAGTCCTTTATATAGATAAAAAATCATGTAGGAATGGATCTAATTCTCTTTAGATCCCCTTCCATGAAGCGTAAAGGAGTTGTTTTTTTTGATTCAAAATCGGTTAGTAAGAAACTTTTTAAAAGACCCAGAAGTAAAAGAGCTATATCAAAGTTTTTTAGAAAATCCTACTGCTCACAAGAAAGAAATAATTGAAAAAATGTTTCTAATCCATAGTAGAAAGATTCAGCTGATAAGTTATTTTTCACAAACTTTAACTTTTGAGTCTCAAAAATTTGATAAAAAGATTCGTCAACAAAGTAAACTAAATCAATTAATTTTAGATAAAAACATTCACGATGGAGAGGGCAAATTACTTGATTTAGTCGCAGATAAACGGAACTATTATAATTTTGAATCCAACACTACTATTGAATCTTGTAAATTGGAAATGATTTTTGAAGATAAACAACTATACAACATCGTTTCCAAATTAAGCGCAAAGAAAAAAGAGATTCTATATTTACTTTTTGTGAAAAATTGGACTGAGGAGGAATTAGCTAGAGAGTTTGGTGTTTCGAAACAAGCAATCAATAAAGTTAAAAATCAAACATTACGAAAAATTAAAAAAGAGTATGAAATGGCAAATAGGAAGGACTTATAATAAGGGATTTTAGAAAAAATAAATTTCATTAGGTAGGTACTGATCCCGATATATAAGATAGTAATCAAAAAAGCATTACCCAACCAGTTGTCGGTATTGAACCGGCAACTGGTTGTTTAGTTTCTTTTGAATTCGGTTATTTTTATAAGTCTTTGACAGCTTGTTCTATGATAGCAGGCGTACCTTTACGGGACATGCTCATGGTAATGCCATTTGTTTTTACAGCTTGTTAATAATCAAGGATATTTAATTCCAATAAAACCTATTTGATAAGGTGCACCTGCTTATCGCATCTCCTTGACTTCATTTTTACTTCACATGGATAACTCACTCTTGTTCCCATAGAAAAAACACCTCCAAATTGAAATTTAAGTATCTATACCCGTATTTCAACTGAAGATGCTTTTTTATTTGTCTATACCTATTGTGGCAGTTCCTGTAATAGGCTGGGTTTTTTTCATTGTATAGCGATTTCTATTGAATTAAAAAATTCATCACTGTTGATTATTTTAAAATATCTAGTATCACTATTAAAGCATATCTCTTTTTCATCTTTAAATATATACATGGAATAATTCTCATTAGATTTTACTTTTACCCAATAATCTGCATCACTTAGCATATAGATATTGGTTGATATTTGTAATTGTAAATTGTGAAGATGATGGACAATTTGTTTTAGTTGTTCTGTATCCTCTATGAAAATCGTTTCATAATCCTCTATATTTCCATTTATTATACCAATCCCCAGCTTCATATTGTCAGTGCTAAAATCTGCAACCTTCATTATGTCGGATACTGTATAAATTTTTTCGGCTTCCGCTTTTAGAGCAGCTTCTCTTTTTTTATTTTCATATACATCCAATCCCATTAAAACAATACTGATTATAACGACACCCATGAGTATGAAAATTGTACGTTTCCGCATTGAGTTCCTCCTCATTTTTTTAAAAAAATTATACCAAATTCCATACATTTCGACTCTATCAAAACGCAATAATTCTCATAAATTCATCTTTTCCCCACCAATAAAAAGGGTGTTTTGAAAATTGATTATTAATTTTTTCTAACTTTCGACTTCTCTTTATCCATAAGTTCAAAAAAAGAGGGTAGTTGCTTAAATTCCTTCTTTTTTATTGTTGATAGCACCATTAAAATCAGCTCTTGCTCTAAATCCTTTTGATTTTGCCAA